>CAJWMA010000104.1 GCA_913042995.1 uncultured bacterium
TGAGTTGTCCGGAGATTTTCGCGGTGAGAACCTCGGTGCCCCAGCCGTCCTCACCGGGATTGTCTATTCTCTCCCACTCAGAACCAGGGGACTGCCGGATGGATCCGCCCGGACGGCCTTCGAAGACCTCTGTGGATTCCTGCTTGCAGCCGGCGGCGAACAGGGCCGCAAGGACCACGCAGATGTGGAGAGGAGCGCGGGTGATTTTCCTGTTTTTCTTCATAGCGGATGTTTACGCAATAGCGACCGAGTGCTTTATCAGGATAACCGAAGCGGACGGCCCCTGAACAGCGCGCAGGGGGAGCTCAGCTGACAGGCTCGGCGGTCTGGATTCGGTCGAGGCGGAAGGTGCGCTGCTCGTTGCGTAGATGGCAGTGGGCGATGAGCAGGTTGCCGTGGCACAGAAGCGGATCGATGACCCGCTTCGTTCCGGAGCCGTGCTTGTCTCTGTACTCGATCTCGAGGCTGGTTCTTTCCTCCAGGGCTGAGGCGACAGGATGATGCCCCGGGAGGTCATGATGGTTCGACTCGGGGGCCGACACATCGCCGCCCTGGGCTTTCAGCCAGTCTTCGACGGTTGCATCTTCGCCCTCTCCAAGCTCTTTCGCGAACCTCTGGAATACCTCGAAGGTGGCCTCCACGTCAGCCAGGGCGCGGTGGGCCTGTTTGTTCTCGATATCAAAGGCGGCACAGATCGTACCCAGTTGGTTGTTGGGGAAGCTATAGCTGTTGCGGGCAAGCTTGACCGTGTCGCAGACCGGCCCCTGGGAGAAATCTTTTCGAGCCAGGCGGAATTCGACATGAAGGAAACCGAGATCGAAGGGGGCGTTGTGCGCCACCAGCACCCGGTCTTTCAGGAGCGCCTCGACCCTGGGCAGGATGTTGACGAAGAGGGGAGCATCCTCGAGATCTTCATCGTAGATGTCGTTGATCTCGCTGGCCTGCTCGGGGACCCGTCGCCCCGGCTGAACCAGGGTTTCGTAGGTTTCCTGCACCTGGTCGCCAATGCTGGTGAGGATTCCGATCTCAATAATCCGGTGGCCGCTGTAGGGGTTGATTCCCGTGGTTTCAAAATCAAAAACCGCGATGGGGGCATCGGCTAGTCTTGTCGTTAGCAGGGAGTTGTTCATTTGTTGTTTCGCAGGTGGTCTGCCTGGAGCCAGCGCGCCGGGCTCCGATTGCAATGGTTAACCAACGAACATGGACCCTGCCGATCGGTTTGTCAATCCCCTGTGAAGCTGTCCTGGGATAACACTGCGATTCGGCGAGCAGGCAGCCCTGTGATAATGAAGAATGCGGGGGTGGTCGGCAGGCCTTGGTCCTGCGGGTCCGGTGAGCGGACAGCCGTGGTCCGAACCTGATTTCCCGGGGCGTTCGAGTTTGTTTTCTTGACTGGATGCCTTCTGGAACAGAGACTTCGTAAGGATCATGTTGAAGCTTCAAATTACAGATAGCGGCGGAGTCTCAAGGGAGCTCGATTTCGTTGAATTTCCTGTTCGAATCGGACGTGAAGACAGCTCAGACATCGTTACGGGAGATTCTAAAACATCCCGCCGACACGCCGTTATCGAGCTGGATGAAGGCAGCCTCTACATTTGTGACCAGGGTTCGAGCAATGGCTGCTTCCTGAATTCAGCCCGGGTTGAGCGGAAGAAGCTCGGGCCCGGTGACAAGCTTCGGCTTGGCAATACCCGGCTCGAGATCCGGGAGATTGACGGCCAGGGGCCGCCTGCCGCGCCGGAAGTGGAACCGGCAGTGGAAGTTGCCGAAGCGGCAGTAGAAGAGCCGTCCGCAGGGGATCCGGCGGAGAAGGCCGCCCCTTCGGAGGGGACAGCCAGCCGCAAAAGCGAGGAGCTGGCGACCCGCCTGGCGAGGCGGCGCAAGCTGGCTGTGCTTGGCCCGGTCCTTGTCCTCATCCTGCTGGGTGTCGGGGGCTATTTCTTTTTTGATGGCTACGTGAACCAGGAGCGGCCGGCTGTACAGTGGAGCTCCGCCCAGCTGCGTCACCGGGCGGCCCTGGACCAGGTTAAGGAATTTGCCTGGGAGAGCGGTCATCTCGAGTCGATCACGCCTGATTTTCTCAACCGGATAGCCGTCTCGAAGATCGAATTCTCGGAGGTCAAGTTCAGGGCAGGGGAGCTGTCTTTCATCCATCTGGACCGGATCCTGCGCGATCGTCGTCAGCTGGATGTGAACAATCGCATGTACGCCCTGGTCAGCCGGAAAGACATACTGCTGAGACAGCAGTCCTGGAAAACGCTGTTTGAGTTCGTCGAGAAAGAGACGGCTGAGATCCTCCGTCTCGATCCCTCGATCGCGGGTAAGCTGCAGCAGTTGAGCAAGAGCTGCACGGATACCGCGGATGAAAATTATGAAAAGCTCGTATTCCATTCCGAGCATCTCGAGGGACTCGGGCAATACGGCGAAGCCCTCGATACCATTGCCTATGGCCGGGAGCGTTTCAAGGGCACGGAGTACATGTCCCGGTTCGATAAGGTTCTTGCCGGGTTTCGAGAGAGGACGAAGAAGAGAATAGAGGAGGAGAAGCAGCTTCTCGTGCAGCGGCGCAGCAAGCTGTTGAAGAGCAGCCCTGTGGCGGCGGAGGAAAAACCGCTATCACTGGCCGGGCAGCTCGCCGGTTTGTTGAAGTCTTCCCTCAGCGCGGTGGACCTGGCCGGATCCGCGGAGGAGATCGCTCCCTCGAAGATGGTTTCCCTCGCCGGTGAGAAACTGTCCGGGAAGAATCTTCTCCTGGCGGCCCGTTTCGCTTTCAACTCGATGCTCGCGGAGGAGGGCGGCAAGCTGTTGCTGAAGTACCTCGGCAAGGAGAGGGAGAAGGAATGCGTCGCCGACAGCGCCGCGGCGCGATTGCTTGCTGATGCTCGCGGACTGGAAGAGGTACCCGAAGGGGGGTTTACCTATACGCGGGGTAGCGGCTGGGAAGATACCGGCGACAGAACCCAGCGTCTCGCTCTCGTCGAGACCTCGAAGATTCTCAAGAAGTTCAAGCTGGTCAAAAGTGAGAAGAAACTGAACGATTATTTCGGCCAGCTGGTCGCGGTGATGTCCCGCTCTGAACTTCCAGCCGAGGGCCGGGAGCTGATCCGAGCAGGCACCATCGAAGAGCTCGGCAAGCTCAGGGAGAAGACCTCGAGGGGGCTCGAGAGAATGGTGAAGCACACGGCCTTTTCTCGATTGAAGAAAGCGCGTGAAGAGCTCGACAAGCGCAGGGTGGAGGCGATCAGGATCATCTACGACAGCAAGATCTACCTGCCTGAAAGCCATGCCGACTGGCCCAAGGGAGATGAGGTTAACGGTCAGAAGGAGGTGGATGAGGCTGTGGAGCTCGTGCGGGAGCTCTGGAACAGCGCGGCGAGTTTCGCTATTAGTCTCGACAAGTCAACCAACGCGATGAGCGAGCTGATCAGGACCATCGAGGAGAGCTGCTACTCCGAGCTGAAATACTCGCCCGCCGAGGGCGACAAGGGCGGGCTGCAGGATCTGCGTAACAACCTCGACAGGAAGATCGATCTCAAGAGCTTCGCGCTGAACCGGACTGACCTCGATGCCTACACCTACAACCGAAAGGTAGAGGGCTACAATAAATCCCTCAAGAGCGACGACATAGCCGAGACAGACAAGCAGCATGCCGTGGTCTTGAATGATTACCGCGAGATGATGGGCCGTCGTCGGCTTTTCCTCGATGAGCGGCTCTGTCGGGCCACCAGGAAACACAGCGCCGTCTGCGATTCAGCCGGGAAGATCTGGCACAGCGGCTCTGATGGAAGTCCGAGTTCCAGGGCCAAGGCCGAAGGCTTTCCGAGCGGGGTAGGTGAGAACATAGCGATCGGCTATTCCAACCCGGTTGACACCTGGGAGCGCGGCTGGTATCGCGCCAGCGATCACCATCGTAACGGCCTGGGAGGGCGCTGGACCTGCCTTGGCTACGGTTATGCCGGCCGAGTGGGAACACAGAACTTTTCGGCTATCCCGGTGCCCTTTAAGTAGCGGTAGCGGTTTCAGCCGACGGGTTTTTATTCGAGCGTGAATTCAGGCAGGGGGACGATCGCGCCGCCCTTTACCGCTGACTCGTGGGCGCAGATGCCGACGCAGGTCCAGTTAGCCGACTGCACGGCGTTCGGCCACGGGTCGCGGTCATCCAGGAGAGCCGACACGAACTCGTTCACCATATGCGGATGGGAGCCTCCGTGTCCGCCGCCCTGTACGAAGGACAGGTGGTCGGCATCCTCGATGCTCTGCGTGAACTTCTGGATCTCTTCGGGGAGAAGGTGGGCGTAATCAGGCACCGTAACGAGCTCTGGGATCTCTCCTTCGGGCTTCTTCGCGGTATGGATCACGTGCTTCTCATCTTCTACGAGGGTCCATTCGAAGGATTTCTTCGTACCGTAGACATCGAAGGATTCACGGTACTGGCGGGCCGTGTCGAAGAGGAAACGCCAGATGTGGGCGCCGATGTCAGAGTCCTGCAGCTTGATGTGGCAGCTCTGTACGGCGCTCGAGTTTCCGGATTTCTCGGCGAGCTCATCGCTGATGGTTCCTGAGCCGATGCAGGAGACGTACTCGGCTCGCCCGTTGACGAGCCCCAGGACGGGACTCACCACGTGGGTGGCGTAGTGCATGGGAATCATACGTTCCCAGTACTCCGGCCAGCCCTCCATGTCCTGCGGATGGGAGGCCTGCATATACTGAATCTTGCCAAGCTCTCCTTTTTCGTACATCTCCTTGATGAAAAGGAACTCCCGGCTGTAAACGACAGTTTCGGCCATCATGTACTTGAGGCCGGTCTCCCTGACCAGCTCGCAGATCTCGCGGCATTCTTCGACCGTGGTGGCCATCGGAACAGTGCACATCACGTGTTTGCCGGCCTTGAGCGCGGCGATGGACATGGGCGCGTGATCCGGGATCGGGCTGTTGATGTGGACGAAATCGACCTCGGGGTCCGACAGCACCTCATCATAGCTCGTGTGGCGCCGCTCGATGTTGAACTGGTCGCCGATCTCGTTGAGCTTAGATTCGGTTCTCTGGCAGATCGAGTGAATCTCCGCGTTTGCGTGGGCCTGGTAGATGGGGATGAACTCGGCTCCGAAGCCAAGTCCGATGATCGATACCTTCATTTTCTTGTCGCTCATTTCCGTAAATCTCCCGCTGGTGGGCCGAACGGCTTCCGGGAAAACACTGGAAGGCCGGCAGGTTGAGTGAGCCTTGGATTTTCTGTAAGCGGGCCGCTGATTGCAAGGCAGATCGAGGTGTTTTCGGATATCCGGGGGAAGACGTCAGCTTAACGGGTGGGCAGGAGGTACAATTGTCCCGGGGACAAATATCATCATGATCCACGCAGAAAGAAAAAAACGTTTCGCCGCCTTGCTGATTCTCGCGGCGCTGCCGGCCTGCGCGGCGCTTCTCGCCCACGAGCGTAAGCGCGGCAGTATCGGCTATATCGACAAGACCGGCCAGGTGCTCATTACCAGCCGAGTGCTGCATGAGGCTGGCAGCTTCTCGGGAGGTTTTGCCCGGGTGCGTCTGCACGAAAACAAGGTGTACAAATACGGCTACCTTGACCGCAAGGGGAAGATGGCGATTCCAGCCCGGTTTGACTGGGCGCGGCATTTTTCCGAGGGGAAGGCCTGGGTCGAATCAGCTGAAGGGCGGGGTTTCATCGACAATCGCGGCAGGCTGGTCATCAAGGGAGAATACCGGGCCGGCGGAGATTTCAGCTCCGGCCTGGCTGCCGTCGGCACCGAGAGAGGTTTCGGCTATATCGATGGCGGGGGAGAGATGGTCATTTCCGCGCAATATTCATCAGCCGGAAGGTTCAGCGAGGGGCTCGCCGCGGTGGGTCTTGGGGGCAAGCTTGGCTATGTCGATCGGGCCGGCAAGCTCGCCATTCCGCCTCGTTTTGAAAAGGCCTACGATTTTCACCAGGGCCGGGCGCGGGTTCTTCTCGATGGGCGTATAGCCTACATCGATAATACCGGCAAGGTTGTCATCGGCCCCCTGGAGGGGGTGAGCAGGGCGTTTGATTTCAGACACGGCCTTGCGCGAATCCGCGTCAAGACGCGCTGGGGGTTTATAGATCGCTCCGGTAAACAGCTGGTTCCACCAAGCTATTTCGCCGCGTATGATTTTTCCGAGGGTATGGCGAGCGTACAGGATGAGAAGGGCTGGTCCTGTATCGGCTCCGATGGAAAGGTCCTGTTGCGGATGGGGCAGGATTGGCTGATGACCTATTCCGGAGGTCTCGCGCCGATGATCAGGGACCGTAAGGTCGGCTACGTGAACCGTGAGGGCAAGGTGGTGATCCAGCCCCAGTTCCTGCGGGCCTTCGAGTTTTCCGAAGGCTTCGCCAGCGTCGAGCTGGAATAAGCGCCAACCGGGAAACCTACTGGCAGGCCTCTGTTGGTGTTTCGCAGCTCAGCTCATCCTCGGTCGGGTCTTCCCCGCATTCGACCGGCTCGGCCGGGGCGGCCCCGCCTATGAAGAGGTAGTTCAGCAGATAGACGGCGTCGGTCAGGTCGACCACTCCCGTGTCGTTGACGTCGGCGGCCTTCATGCAGCCGGGGGCTCTTCCGCCTGTGAAGAGGTAGTTGAGGATGAAGACAGCATCGCTGATACCGGGTCCGGCGGCTCCTTCTACCATTCCGCGTAAGAAGACGGGCGGGCAGTCAGCTTCGCAGCCGCCTTCGACCTCGAGGATCCCATCAGCGTCCGGCGGGCCAAGCGCGCCAATCTCTTCCGCGCTCAGGGCGCCGTCAACGAAGAGGAAGCTCGACAGGTAGCCGCCGCTGGTCTGTCCATTGTCGTCCGTCAGGGTGTAGAAGAAGGGGGTGGCATCGTTGCGCGAGTACATCGCCCAGCGGCCATCCGCCGCTCCGAGGCTCTGTTCGCCCACCTCCTGTCCATCGATGTATTTGCGGAGAATCATGGACCCGCCTTCCCGGGAGAAGACGAAGGCGATCCGATGCCAGGTGTCGGCCCGGATGTTGCCGCTGTAGCTTCCGCTGATTCCAATGCCGCCGTTCTGCAGGTTGATAAACAGATCGCCATCATTGGAGTTCGATGCGTTCGTATTCAGTAGCGACAGCCAGCCATCGGCGTCAAAGGAGCTCGATGGGATCAGCATGTCAAAGACAAGGCTGTAGTCGTTGACATAATTTCCGTCGCCATTCGGTACCGCGCCATGGGTTACGAGGAACCCCATGACGCTTTCCGCCGCCTTGGGGAATCTCATGACCTGGGCCTCCTCGCCATCAATCGGGGCGATATCGAAGTCGGAGGTCGATCCGAATTCCGTCGCGGCCGCGGTGGCGCCATCAGGGCCATCGGAATACTGGATGGAGCCAGCGCCCCTGGAAGCCTCCAGGTTACCCCCGGTGAAATCCCATTGGGTGATGGCCTCTCCCGATGGCAACTCCGGGGGAATATTGATCGGTGGGGGAGGTTCGGGCGCTTCGCCCTTCCTGGGCATGCGGTTGAGGCGGATGGAGTCAAAGGAATCTCCCTCCCTGTCAATCGCGTTGATGACCAGGGTGTCTTCTGTGACATCGACGCGTACGTAGTGATGGACGTACTGGACGACGCGTTGGATCTGGTCCCACTCTCCATCAAATTCATCTTCCCAGAGCCGTCCACCGGCTCCGGAGGTCTGGATGTAGGCGATCCTGCGTCCGGTATCGGGGGGCGTGAAGATCCCGCGTTCGTAATCGTGGATGTGTCCGGTGAAGTCCACGTCGACTCCCGCCGTCTCCAGGAGTGGAACGACATGCATGCGAAGCTGGGCGTAGAGGGTCTCCTCGTAGATCTCCGAGTAGGGCGGGTGATGGTGGAATACCAGCAACCAGTTGGCTTCCTGGGCGGCATCGGAGAAGAGGTCATTGTAGAGCCACTGGTATTGCTCGCTGCCGGGCATGAAGGGGAAGTTTGAGTCGAAGATGACGAAGTGGCAGCCGGCGTAGTCAAAGGAGAACCAGTGCTCATTGCCGGGCTGGGCCAGGTAGTCGTAGAACCAGTGCGAGTTCCTCTCGTGGTTGCCGATCGCCGTGTAGAAGGGGATGTTCTTCGACAGCGGTTGCAGGGGAGAGAGAAACTCCACTCCCCACGAGGCGTAGACATCTCCGTTGTTGACCACATCACCGACTCCTACGGCGATGTCGGGATTGTCGGCCGCCATCAGTCTGGATATCTCGCCAAAGACCGAGGGATTGGCCTGGTTGTCTCCCCAGACGGTGAAGCGCATCGATGCCTGGTCTTCCGGCGCCGTTGTAAAGGTCTCGGGCGCGCTCTCGATGAGCTCGCCTCCGGCCTCTGAGCGGACGAGGTATTCAAACTCCTCTCCCTCCGAGAGACCTTCGAGCCTCACCTCGTGGATTTGGCTTACGCCGGGATGCGAGGCCTCCTGCCAGTCTTCGCCGGCGCGGCGATAACGAACCGTTCCGCTGGCCTCGGAGAGGGTCTCCCACATGATGGTGATCTCGCCCGGGGTGACCCACTGCAGGTAGGGACCCTCCTTGATGCCGGGGTCGCCGGCAGGAGGCTCTACGGCGCATTCCTCGCCCGCGACCGGTTCGGCGTCAAGAGGTCCGTCGGAGATCTCCCCCAGCAGCGCGATCTCCGCCGGGCAGAGAGCCGCGTCGCGGAGCTGTACCGCGTTGAGATGGACCGTTCCCATCTCCTGGGGAGCTCCCGCTGCGCCGGATTCATCGGCAAAGAGGAGGAACCAGTCCACCGGGCCGCCGGCTGGGTAGATACTGAATCGTCCATCTACGGTTACCGCGCCGGCATTCCGCTGTACCTCGGTCCCATCGATGTAGCTGATGTAGGCTCCCGAGGCGCTGTCGACCACGAGCGCCAGGCGGTGCCACCTGTTCGCCGTGATGGAGCCGCTGTAGTTGCCGCTGATGCCGATGGCTCCATCTCCCCTCAGGAACCAGTCTCCATCATTGCCGCAGGCGAGAGGTGCCGTCGAGCCGTTCTCGTTCTGGCAGGAGTTGGTCTGGTAGAGCGAGATCCAATCGTCTGTTTCGGGGAACCTTACATCCATGACCAGGGTGTAGCTGTTGAGGTAGGAGCCTCCGCCGTTGGCGTTGAGCCCGTGCCGCGCCGTCAGCGCGTTGCCATCGCCAACCACGGCATAGGTTATTTCAGTTCCGTCGATATCGGCTGAGGCGAAGCGAATGGAAGGGTCGATCCCGGGGAAGGCGGAAAGGATGAGATCTTCGGCATCCGAGGATGAGGAGAGGTCGCCATCAAGATTCCAGTGGGCGACGTTTTCCGCTCGCGCGGCGCAGGGAAAGAAGAGAAAGAGAAAGGCGGCGGCAAGACATCCTGGTTTTGTTCTGAACATACAACTGCTCGTTGGTTTCATTCGGATTCCGGAACTGTAACGGACAGATCCCCACTGCTATTTTCCAGCCTCAAACTCCGGGATTGAAGCAGCTAATAAGAATTATCCCGGATCGCCTGAGAATGCCGTCCAGCGCTGGAGAAGGGAATAAAATGGCGCGCCAGGGAGGACTTGAACCCCCGACCACCGGATTAGAAATCCGGTGCTCTATCCAGCTGAGCTACTGGCGCGCTCCTGAAATTCCATTCGGTCGGCTTTGCCTCGGCGAAGCCTCGTCGGAGAAGATAGCAGGCGCTTCGATGACACGCAAGTTCACTCGTTTGGGGGAAACCGGTCCAGGAGGGGAAAGCGGTGTCAGGCCGCGGGGCCGCCGTGGCGCAAAATGGCCTTTGAGCGCGGCAGGCAGAGATCCAGGACCCGCTCTCCTTCGATCACGAGGTTGATCTCCGGGAGCCAGCTCTCGGCGTTCTCCTGGTGTTCTCCCCTGTGCGGGGATTCAAGGATCATCGCCTGTTCGGTCTCGGGATGAAGGTTGCCGGAGAAGAACTCGGGGGGAAGATCCTTTACCTTAAAATCGGCATCCGCTCCCGGGAGAATCTCGATATCGATCTTGTGTTCGTAGTCTCCCTTCTCAAACCGACAGATCCTGATCGGCTTCTCGCCGAAATTCCGGACCCTGCACTGGAAGATGCTCTTGAATCTCCTGCGGCCTTTTTTCTGTTCGGGTGTCCACTTCATGAAGAAGTCAATGTCGCGGTTCAGGCGCAGCCTCTCGCTGTCAGAAACAAGAAAGTAGGTCTCGTGTTTTTCGGTGCACTCGAGCAGCTCGATCCAATTGCTCGAGTACTCTTTGAGGATGCCCAGGTGGCGGCAGGTCTCGTCACCGTTTTCCGACTCGACGATGACCCTGGAGCCGATATAGCGTTCGAGGATCGGCTCGAAGCGGTTACTCACGGCGCCGAGCGCCTCATCTCCGATCTTTTTAATGCCGGCGTCCTGGCTCTTGGCGAGCGAGGACGAGGCCTTGCCTCTGCTCTGGGCGACCACCAGTCCCATCGACTGGCTGATGGCATCCTTGAAGGCGTTGGAGAGGTTGCGTAACCCGCGGGCGATCTTCTTCAGGAGGCCTCGCTTTTTCAGGGAGTTGACATCTTTGAGTCTCCGGGTCTTGTCTTTCTCATCGAGCTCTTCGTGGTAGCGTTCGATCGCGAGGATCTTGTCCATCTGGTCTTCAAAGACAATGTAGCTCGTCTCGGTATTGCCGGTGTCATCCGCGCGGGCTTCCGAATAGATGACCTCGATGCCTCCCGGGTAGACCGTCAGCTCACCCCAGACCGGATCCCGGCCCTCCTGCTCAATGCTGACATAGAAATTGCTGAAGTGTTTCAGGCAGCGGTCGAGCGCCCAGCGTTGGATGACAAAGCTGATCAGGGCCGCCCCAAAGACGAAGATCAGGGTGATATAAAAAATATTATCCATTTTGTTTACGCGAATTCACTTTGGCGGCTGGTTGCGACGGTCTCCATAGATTAAATCTTTATCAATTGTCCGCCTGGAGCAATCTATTTCCGTGCCCTCAGGTTTATAGGCCCTGTCCGCCGGCGCAGGCATTGGAGCAGCCCGCGATGGGGAGACACTCGGTTCCAGGAGCCGGAGGCGCGCCCCCCATAAAGAGATAGGCCAGGGAGTGGATCGCATCGGTGAGGTTGATCTCCGCGTCTCCGTTGACGTCAAGCAGGGTGAGATTCGCCGGGTCGCTGATGCTTCCTTCCTGGCATGGCAGCCTGGCGGGATTGCCCAGGAAGAGATGGCCGAGCAGGGCGATCGAGTCGGAGATGTCCATGCCGCCGTCCTGGTTCAGGTCTCCGGGAACCTGGAGCCCGCCCAGGGGGGCGCCCGGGTCCGGAAGACCCGGGGTGCCGTCGCTGACACTGCTGGGCCGCCAGGCTCCAGGTGAGCGAAGAGCTTTGCCTTCGGTGAGTGGATCGACGAGCTGCAGGGAGGGACCGCCGCCGTCGGTCTCCGGATGCCAGCTGTCGTTGTAGCTGATCCTGAGGGTCTCGGCTCCACTCGAGTCGATCAGCGAGAAGGTCTCGCCGCCGTTGGACAGGTTGCCGGAGAACTCTCCGGCAACAAGGATCCTTTCGAGGTCGTAGCGCGAGGCGAAGGCCTCGAGGTTCTCGACGATCACCAGGCGCTCACCGGGCTGCAGGCTCGTCGCCGCGCCGGCGGAGAAGTCAAAGCGGATGCCGCCCTCGATCCGCGCACCGGTCAGGTCCAGCGCGGCGGTTGAAGAGTTCCACAGCTCGATGAATTCAAAATCGCCGGGGTCGTGTTCGGTCTCTTCTTCCGCCGGGCGGGGGTGGTACATGAGCTCGGTGATCCTCAGAGGCGCCAGGTCGGCTGTGTA
>CAJWMA010000105.1 GCA_913042995.1 uncultured bacterium
TCTTCCATCTGCATTTCGCTTCGATTGCCGAGGAGATGGGGGTCGCCCTCGAGAACTCCGCGGTATCGACGAATGTGAGGGAGCGGCTTGATTTTTCCTGCGCTGTTTTTGATTCAGGCGGCGGTCTTGTAGCCAACGCTCCCCATATACCCGTCCATCTCGGCGCCATGGGAGAGTGTGTTCGCCAGGTCTCCCGGCGGGTTTCCGACCTGGCTCCCGGCGATGTGATCGTCACCAACGACCCATTTCTTGGCGGCTCCCATCTTCCTGATGTCACGGTCGTAACTCCCGTCTTTGATGCCGAGACCGATGAGCTTCTCTTCTATACAGCCAGCCGGGCGCATCATGCGGAGATCGGCGGCCGCCGTCCGGGCTCGATGGCTCCCGATTCGAAGAACCTCTCAGAGGAGGGGGTGCTGCTGAGAAGTTTCAAGGTCATCGAGGCCGGGGTTCCCAGGCTTGACGAGCTCGAGAAGATTCTTCTTTCCGGGCCCTGGCCATCTCGCTGTCCGCGGGAAAACCTGGCCGATATCGAGGCCCAGGTCGCGGCGAACAGGGCAGGCGCGCGGCGGCTCGAGGAGCTGATCGCCGCCCGCGGCCGGGCAACCGTTCTGGGGTATATGGTTCATATACAGGCTGCCGCCCGCCGCCTGATGGAGTCTCACCTCGGTCGGCTGTCCCGGGGCACTCGAACCTTTGAGGATGAACTGGATGACGGGACGAAGATCGCTCTCAGAATGGAGGTGGGCGAGAGCCGGGCGCTGCTTGATTTCACCGGCACGGCGGGCGTTCTCGACAACAACTTCAACGCGACCCCGGCCATCGTTTCGAGCGCCGTTCTGTACTGTTTTCGCTGCCTTATCGATAAGGACATACCCCTCAATGCCGGGGTCCTGGAGCCCATCGAGCTCATTCTTCCCGAGAGCTTCCTCAACCCTCCGCCGGCGGTCGATCCATCCGAATGCGCGGCGGTGGCGGCGGGCAACGTCGAGACCTCGCAGAGGGTTGTCGACGTGGTGCTGGGCGCCCTCGGGGTCGCGGCTGCGAGCCAGGGGACGATGAACAACCTGCTGTTCGGCAATCAAAGCTTCGGGTATTACGAGACCATCGCCGGAGGCGCCGGAGCCGGAGAGGGTTTCCCGGGCGCCGCTGGAGTTCATACCCATATGACCAATACCCGGATTACCGATCCGGAGGTTCTTGAGCGGCGTTACCCGGTCCGGCTCCGGCGGTTCAGCCTGCGGGCGGGCTCAGGCGGCGCCGGCAGCTTCCCGGGGGGGGATGGAGTCATCCGCGAGCTTGAGTTTCTCGATGAGGTCGAGGTGTCGATCCTGAGCCAGCGGCGCGCACGTGGACCCTATGGGGCGGCCGGAGGAGCCCCCGGGCAGCCCGGGCGGAATCTTCTGTCGCGTCCGGGCGCGAAGGAGTGGGAGGAGCTTCCCGCGGTGACGACCTTCAGCGCGAGGGCGGGAGACAGGCTGAGGATTGAGACGCCGGGCGGCGGAGGCTGGGGAGCTCCGCCGAAGGACTAATCTCTTGCCCGGCTGGCGAACTCGGCTACTCCTTCGCGCCAGGGCGGCAGCTCGATGGCGCGCTGGCGTGAGGTGGTGAGCTCGGAGTTGGATGGCCTCCGAGCCGCGGCGGGAAAATCAGCGGTTTTCGCGGCGACCAGGCGGGTGGAGATCCCAAGGCGGCCATAGAGCTCACCGGCGAATTCCAGTCGGCTGCAGCCCCCGCTGCCGGCGATGTGATGGGTGCCGAAGGCGTCGGTCGCCGCGAGCCGGGCGACCGCGGCGGCAAGGTGGGGGACGAAGGTTGGCGAGCCGCGCTGGTCATCGACGATTCGCACCTCGGCATGATTCGCGGCGAGCTCGATGGCCCTCCTCGCGAAGCTCTCTCCCCGGTTGTCGTAGAGCCAGGCGGTGCGAACGATGAAGTGGCGGGGATTGTGCCTGCGGATCTCCTCTTCTCCCGCAAGCTTGCTCTCTCCGTAGACCGAGAGGGGGGCCGGGGCATCGTTCTCATCGTAGGCGGTCTTCTTGGCGCCATCGAAGACGTAGTCGGTCGAGAAGCTCAGAAGCGCGGCCTCCCGCCGCAGTGTCTCCCTGGCAAGGTTTCGCGGTCCGAGCGCGTTGGCTTCGCGGGCGGCCTCCGGCCGAGACTCCGCCCCATCGACATCGGTAAAGGCCGCGGCATTGATGACGAGTTCTGGCTGGTGGCTGTCCAGCGCTGCCCTGACGGCGCTCTCTGAGGTGATGTCGAGCTCGTCCCTGGCGAGCGAGACAACCTGCCATCGTTGCTCCAGCGGGTCTGCCAGGGCTCTTCCCAGCCGCCCCGCCGCCCCGGCGATGAGGATCTTCAAGATTCCGCCTCCCCGTCCGAGGGGCCGAGCCGGGCGCTCGCCTCGGCAAGGCTGACTCCGCGACTGTCTTTTTCAGAGATGACAGGCTTCTCCACCGGCCAGTCGATCGCGAGCTGGGGGTCGTCCCAGGCGATCGTGATTTCATCTGCGGGGTCCCACGACCCGCTGACCTTGTAGGCCACCTGGGCCTGCGCGCTCTGGACGCAGAAACCATGGGCGAATCCCGGCGGGATGTAGAGTTGGCGGAAGTTTTCCGCCGAGAGGACGGCGGCCACCCAGAGCCCGAAGCTCGGTGATCCCGGCCGGATATCAACAGCGACGTCGTAAATCTCCCCTTCGATGACGCGAACCAGTTTGGCCTGCGGCCGCTCAAGCTGGGCATGAAGGCCTCGCAGGACTCCGGCGGTGGAGAAGGAGTGATTGTCCTGATCCAGGCGGTCTTCTATTCCGGCCTCTTTCCAGACCGCCGAGTTATATGATTCGAAGAAGAAGCCGCGCTCGTCGCGCTGGACCCGGGGTTCTACCAGCAGCACCCCGGGGATGGCCTGGGAGATGAAGCAGGGCGGCTTGCCGCTGCCCAGCCGTTCTTCTTCAGGGTTGTTTTTGTTCCCGTCAGTCATTCCACAGCCTCTTATGGCGGGCGATTGATTTGCCTTTATATATAACTATACTCCGGTGGGAGGGGGCTTCTTCAAACTTATCCGCCGACGATAGGGAGGGGCTCTCCTGCCCTGAGTTGGAATTAGCTTGACCTTTATCCCCATCGGGGAAAAAAAGGTCTCTCTGACACTTTGAAGCGAACAGTCCAATGGCCCAATACGAAAGCTCTACACAGGATCGCGCCGTGGCGCTCAGGGAGACGCTGGTTTCCCTCAGCATACTCGGCGAAGAAGATCTCGCCGCCCTGAAGGGCTGCCTGAATCGGGTTGCCCCCGAAGATGTCGCTGTGGTGCTGGGTGATCTGGATACCGAGGAGCGGCTGGCCATCTTCAAGGCTCTGCCCTCGGTTGAGAGCCGTGCCACGGTTCTCGAAGAAACCGATCAACAGACCCGCTCGGACCTGCTGGAAGGTTTGAGTGAAGAGGAGCGCAGCGCGGTCATCGGGGAGATGCCGGTTGACGATCTCGTTGATGCCCTCGACGAGCTTTCCGAAGCGGAGCAGGAGCGGATTATCTCCGACCTCGAGGAGGAGGAGGCCGAGGATGTACGAGAGCTCCGACAGTACGAACCTGACAGCGCCGGCGGGATGATGACCTCGGAATTCCTGGCCGCCCCCCTGGGCGCCACCAGCGGAGAGGCCCTGGCCACCATCCAGGGCAATCTCAATGCCGAGGTAATCAGCTATGTTTACGTCATCTCGGCAAAGGGTCAGCTCAAGGGAGTGGTCTCGATCAGGGATCTCCTCAAGGCGCATCCGGAAACCGCTGTCGAGGAATACATGGAGACCGACATCGTCAAGGTTGAGGTCGAAACCGACAGGGAGGAGGTCGCCGCCGTTGTCGACAAGTACAACCTGCCTGTCATTCCGGTGGTTGATTCAAGCGGCAGCATTCGTGGAATCGTCACCTTTGACGACGTGCTCGACGCTGTCCAGGACGAGCATAGCGAGGACATGCTCCGCATGGCCGGAACGACCGCCATCCATCCTTACTACGAGCCGATCTATATGGGCGTGGCCAAGCGCCTTCCTTTCCTGCTGGTGACTCTTACCGGTTGTATCGGAGTGCTGCTGGTACAGGAGCGCTTCAAGGAGTTGATTACCCTGCCGGGCCTCATGTTGATGGTGCTTCCGATCGTCCATCTTATCAGCGGACTCTCCGGAAATGTCGCCGTGGTCACCTCCACGGTCTTTGTTCGGGGCCTCGCCACCGGAGAGATCTACCCGGGTCGAATATCCCGCGCGGTGTGGCAGGAGCTGCTCATCGGCCTGTTGATCGGCCTGGTGATTGCCGTCCTCGTCGGCCTGGTGCTGTCGCTTTTCTTCCAGGAAAAGTACGGGTCGGATATCATCCTTGTGGTGGTCTGCGGTCTCTTTGCCTCGATCGCCTGGGCGGCTACCATCGGAGCCCTTGTCCCGGTCTTCTGTCGGAGGTTTGGCATCGATCCGGCGATCGCCTCCGGGCCGTTTGTAACGATCACGGTGGACATCTCAGCCTCCTTTATCTTCCTCCTTTTTGTCCTGCTGATGCTCAGCGATGCGGTCCCGGCCGCGGGCTGAACCATGGACGCCAAGAAGCTGGCAGTAGGAGTGGACCTTGGCGGCACGAAGATCGCCGCGGGGGTTTTCGATTCCCGCGGACGCCTGCGAGGCGAGCTCGCGGTGAGCCCCAGCCTGGCGGCCGGCCCGGCGGAGGGAACCAGCGAGGCTCTACTGGGCGCCATTGACCAGGCGCTCACCGGCGCCTCGGTCCGCCCGGATGAGCTCGAGGGGATCGGTGTTGGCGCGCCGGGGCCCCTGGACCCGGCGGCCGGGAACCTGCTGGAGGTTCCGACTCTTCCGCAATTGCACTATTTCCCACTGCGCGGAACCCTGCTCCAGCGCTACGAAGCCCGGGTCGAGGTGAACAACGATGGCAATTGCTTCGCTCTTGGCGAGGCTCTCTTTGGAGCGGCCCGGGGGGCGGGCATTGTTCTCGGCGTCACCCTCGGGACAGGCTGCGGAGTCGGTGTCGTGGTGGATGGGAGGATCCACGAGGGCGCCACCTGCAACGCGGGAGAGGTCTACAGGGCTCTGTGCGGGGAGAAGACTTTTGATGAGACGCTCTCCGGCCCAGGCCTTGAAAGACTCTACCTGGAGCGTTGTGAGACGGAGAAGACCGGCCTCGAGATCACCGCGCTGGCGAGGGCCGGCGATGCGGATGCGAGGGCGGTCTTCGATTTTTTCGCCGGTGAGCTTGCCCGCGGCCTCGGCCTTCTCGCCGCCGTTGTCGATCCGCACGTTATTGTTCTTGGAGGCTCCGTTGCCACCGCCTTTGATTGTTTCGGGGCGCCTCTGGTGGAGCGAATCAGCGAATACATCGCCCCGACCGCCGCTGAGCAGCTGAAGATTCTCCCTAGCGCGGGCGCCCCCGCCTCGGCGGCCCTGGGAGCCGCGGCTCTTGTCTTTTCTCGCGGTATGGCAGAACTATGATGAAATTTTCATCCGCCTGTAGTTAAATCCTTTCAGGCGTTAAAGAATGTTGAAGTGAAGACCTGGGCACGGTAGAGGAGAACAGATGCTCAGCAGAAACAATTGGTTACCATTCGCGGCGGTGCTTGTCGTGGCAGCCCTTTTTTACGCTGTAGTCGAGGCCCGGCTCTCAACGTTGGCTGTCCTCGATACAAAGATGGCATCGCTTGAGCTGCGGCTTGGCGCGATGGAGCGGGCCGCCTCTCGCGGGGAGGCTCGCCTGGAGCTGGAGACCCAGAAGCTGGAGAATAAGCTGGAGCTGACCGAAGGGCGTCTCACCCTGCTTGGAACGCGACTCACCGATCTGGATAAGAACATCGAATATGTCAGCACAAAGATTGGCAGCGAAGAGCAGACCAGCAAACCCGGCTCGATCGCGGATCGCCTTGATTCGCTCGAGGGCGGGCTTGGAACGGTCTCCCAGGTCGTGACGACATTGAGGCAGGATAGCGTCGGCCGCGCCGAGGCGTCCGACACGGCGCAGTCGAGGATCCTCGAGCAGCTTGCCGAGCTTCGAAAGATCCAGGAGGCGGAGATGGTCTCTACCCGGCAGGTTTCCGACCTCAAGGGTGAACTGGCCCAGGTTCGCGAGCAGTCCGAAAAGACCTCCGCTGATCTTCGCCTGGCTGTCGATGAGGTCCGCAAAGAGATCTCAGGCGCCCTGGAGGACATCAAGAAGGTTCCGGCTGATGGCTCGTCAGATGAAGCCGAGGATGGACTCGCGGCTCTGACGCGGGGCTCCGAAGAGGCGGCGCCTGTTTTCGAGGTTCGAGCCTCCGATGTGAAGACGGGCATGGTAGTCCTGAGCCGCGGCGCCAAGGCCGGGATCAAGCCGGGGGCCCTCTTCTCGGTCGCGCGCGATGGTGAGCACATCGCCTTCGTGAAGGTTGTCAGGGTCTGGGATGACTACAGCGGAGCCGAGGTCATCGAGGTGCTCGCGGGTCATTCTGTGCAGTCGCGGGACCTGGTGACCGCGGTTCCCGAGAAGGAATCAGCCGAAGCCCCTGCGAAGGAATCTCCCGGGACGACCGGGGAGCTCAAGCTCGAGCCTGAGAAGAAGGTTCCGCCGCCGCCCCCGGCGCCTCTTCCGGGAGACTGAAAAACTTCTCCGGTTTTGTTCGCCTGGTCATTGAGTTTTGGCTTCTCAGGGAACATAACAGGGGTCAACCCTGCGTTCCGGGCTGAGGTCAGCCCCGGTCTTTTCTCTCCCTGGTAAGGTCTCGCGGCTATTATGCAGAACACGATCAGAAATTCCGGCGGCGTACCTGCTGAGAAGGTCCAGAAGAATGAAATCGTCATCCTCCAGCCGAAGCCGACAAATTCTTTTGGTCGCTGGAAACCGACGATCTACTGGTATACCCCGATCCTGATGGTGCTTGCCGCGGTCGTTCTCGTGGGCGGCCTGACGGCGTTGATCAGGAAGCTTGCCAGGCGCTTCGAGAAGGAGAAGTGGAGCGACGAGGTCCGGGAGCAGTCCTACTCGGCCCGGCCGTTCAGCTCCGGTGAAGATTCGTCGGGAGCAGGTCAGGGTTGAGGCGCGCGACGCTCTTCATCCTGCTGTTGGGCGCCTGTTCGCAGACGGCGGTTTCCGGATCGCTGGCCGCTCCTCCAGGGAGAATCGTTGCGTCCGGGATCACCGGGGCGCTGGTTATCTGCGGCGGCGGCAAGCTGCCAGAGGAGGCTGCCCGGCGTTTCATGGAGCTTGCCGGTGGTGAGTCCGCGCGCCTGGTTGTCATTCCCACCGCCAGCGCTGAGGCCGACAAGGGGAAAGGGGAGAGCTTTCTCTCTTCCTGGCGGAAGCGAAAGCCGGCCTCGGTCGTTCTGCTGCACACGCGCTCCAGGGAGCAGGCAGGGACGGAAGCGTTCGTAAAACCTCTTATCGAGGCGACAGGAGTCTGGATCAGCGGCGGAAACCAGTCAAAGATCGCCGCGGCCTATCTCGGCACAGCGGTGGAGAAGGCCCTCTACCAGCTGCTCGCCCGGGGAGGCGTGATCGGCGGGACGAGCGCAGGCGCGGCCATCATGTCCCGGGAGATGATTGCCGGCGGCAAGGAGAAGGCGAACATGGGCAAGGGGTTCGACCTGTTGCCGGACGCCGTGATCGACCAGCATTTTATAGCGCGCCGGCGCCGCCAGAGACTGGTCGGGGTCCTTGCGGCTCAGCCGGGCCTGGTCGGATACGGGATCGATGAAGGGACGGCGCTCATAGCCAGGGGCAGAAAGCTGGAGGTCGTGGGGACATCGACGGTCAGCATACTCCTCGCCCCGGAGGGAAAGGGCGGTCCCGGCCTCCGGCCGCTGAAGGAGCAGCTGTTGCGCCAGGGGTCGGCGGCTGATCTCACCGCCCTGCGCCGCAGCGCGGCCGCCCGGGCGGAAGGAAGATACCCTCCGCCCGGCGAGGCGGCGTCCCGGGTTCCCAGGGGCGCTCTTGTTCTTGGCGGCGGCGGGGGTATGCCGCCGGAGATCGTGCGCCGATTCATCGAACTCGCGGGCGGGCCGGGAGCTCTCATCGCGATTGTTCCTACCGCCATGGCGGATCCCGTCCCTCGCAATCCCGGTGAGGAGAGAATGCTCA
Source organism: uncultured bacterium (assembly GCA_913042995.1). Classification (GTDB taxonomy): domain Bacteria; phylum Planctomycetota; class UBA8108; order UBA8108; family UBA8108; genus UBA8108. The sequence goes on from CAJWMA010000105.1 coordinate 8,107, forward strand.
GCCGCGGGGGTGCCCGGAACCTGGTCGTGCTGCATGGCCGTACGCTTGAGGATATCGAGACGGGACGATTCGAGACAGTTCTCAGCAAGGCCCGGGGAGTCTGGTTCTGCGGAGGCCGACAGTGGAGGCTCGTGGATGCCTATGCCGACACGAAGGTGGAGCGGCTCTTCCATGGCGTCCTGGAGCGAGGCGGAGTCATTGGAGGGAGCTCAGCCGGAGCGTCGATACAGTCCTCCTATATGGTTCGAGGTAATCCGCTGGGAAATCTCGATGCCATGGCGGAGGGCTACGAGAAGGGCTTCGGCTTTCTTCCCGGCGCGGCGGTTGACCAGCATTTCAGCCAGCGCAACCGCCTGCCCGACATGGAAGGCCTGGTCGCCCGTTTTCCGCAGCTGCTGGGTATCGGTCTCGATGAGGCTACCGCTATCATCGTCACCGGTTTGGTCGCGGAGGTTCTTGGGAAACACAAGGCGCACTTCTACTACCGCGACAGGCGAACCAGGCTCGGAGCGGGGGCTTATTATCACCTCGGGCGCCGGCGGGAGCTTCCGGTTCGCTGAATCAGGGCTTCGAGGGCGGCGTGCCGGGAGAGGTGAAGAGCAGGCCCCTGACCTTCGTTTTGCGCCGGTAGACCTTGTCGCTCGATGTTGCGTAGAGCGTCTGCATGCCGTTTCCGGCGAAGACAAGGTTGGAGAGAAAAGCCTTCTGCGGTCTTCCGATGACCCCGCTGATGCGACCCTGGGTATCGAAGACCTGCACGCCGGCATGGGTGGCGACATAGAGCCGTCCGTCACGGTCAACGGTCATGCCGTCGGCCCCGCTCTTCGGGGCATGGCTCCTGGTGAGGCGCAGGGTGTAGTAGGGCTGCTTGTGGGACAGGCCGCCGTCATCTTCGATTCGGAAGGTCCAGAGGCTCGCCGTGTTGGTGTCGGCGACCACCAGGGTGCCCTGGTCCGGCCAGAGGATGATGCCGTTGGGGCGTTCGATTCCCTCGTCGACCACCCTCTTCCTGCCTTCTGGATCGACGAACCAGATTCGCTTCGCGCGCGGGTCGGTGAAGTAGACGCCTCCCTTGCCGGTGACGACCAGGTCGTTGGAGCGGACATCGGAGGCGATGACCTCGGTCTTCCCGGCGGCATCGTAGGCTACGATTCTACGTTTTGCGCCCTGGGTACAGTAGAGCCGTCCGCCGGGTCCGAACATCATTCCGCCAGGGTGCCCGGCATCTTTTGCGAACACCTCCGGCTTGCCATCTTCGCCGAGACGGTAAATGGTATCGCCCGGGGGGTCGGTAAAGTACAGCCGTCCGGAAGGATCGCAGGCGGGCCCCTCGGTAAACTTGTAGCCTTCACCCACCAGCTCCCATCCTTCGCCTTCGATGAGCACCTGGTCCAGCGGCATGTCCTGGGAAGGGAGCCCCCCTGCGATGATCCACGACAGGGCCTGGATGACCAGGAGGCTTCTCGCCAGGGTCTTGTTCATTGTTTCTTCCCGTCTTTTCCGGTTTGCGGTTTCCAGTCCCGCCAGAGCCAGCGCAGGGTGTCAGGCAGGATGGCGCCGCCGTGCCTGCCGTTGTGCCCTCCCTCGCCGAAGACGAAGCCGAAGTCGTATTTGCTGAACTTCAACGCGGCAGCCATCTGGTTGTTAGCGAGGGGCCAGTTGCCGTGGAGGTTGTCGAGGTCATTCGCCCCGTCCTGCAGAAAGACGCGGATGTTTTTTCGCTCGGTCTTACGGATGATGCTGGGGTAGACATGTCCGCCGCGAATATTGGTGAAGCTTCCCACGTGGCTGACGACCTTGTGGAAATAGTCCGGTCTCTCCCAGGCCGCCGTGAAGGCGCAGATCCCGCCGGAGCTGATACCTGCGATGGCCCGCATCTTCGGATCCCTGGTCAGCTTGTAGTCCTTCGCGACCGCGGGGATGAGCTCCTCGACGAGGAAGCGAACATATTGATCACTGAGGGTGTCGTATTCAAAGCTGCGGTTTCGCCTGGCCTTGGCGCCCTTTTTCGCGGCTGGGACCACCCCGGGGTTGATGAAGATTCCGATGGTGATGGGCATCTCGCCGGAGTGGATCAGGTTATCGAAGACCACCGTGGCGCGGAACTGGCCCTTTTCGTTGACGTACCACTTGCCATCCTGGAAGACCATCACAGCGGCCGGGGCTGAGCCATCATATTGGGCCGGGACGTAGACCCAGTAGTCGCGTTCGGTGCCGGGAAAGAGCTCGCTCTTGTGGCTATGCCTGGTGACCTTGCCGACAGGTGTTCCGTCTTTGCGCTTGGAGTCCGCGCCGAGAACATATTGCTCATCGCCGGCGCTGGCCGGAGACGTCAACAGCAGCAGAATCACTAAGGCGGTGGAATATCTCATCTCGGCTTCTCCCTGGTATGGCTTTCACGTCCGTTCGCGTCATTTCCGATGGGCGGGGCGGGAGCGAAGATTATAAGCGGTACAGCCCCCTGGCAAGAAGGCGTTTAAGTTTCCAGCAAGGCAAAGAACTCCTCTTCCGAGAGGATGTTGACCTCGAGGCCGCGAGCCTTTTTCGCCTTGGATGATTTTGAATCCGGGTTGGCCATGACCAGATGGTCAAGCTTCGAGGTTACATCTTTGAGAGAGCGTCCACCGTTCGCCTTGACCATCTCCTCGAGCTGTTTGCGGGTGAGGCGTTTCTCTGTCAGGGGGTCTATGCGCTGGATGGCGCCGGTGAAGCAGAAGGTCGTTCCGTTCAGCACGCCGTCCACCTCCTCGGCGGGCTCGCCCTGGAGAGGCTCCACTGCGAGGTTCCGAAGCTTTTCGATGAGGGGGATCTTTTTCTGCAGCCCGGCGACGATTCCTTCGGCGGAGATGTCGGCGAATCCCTTGACCGCGGAGATTTCCTCCGCGGGCATTTCGAGGAGCTGGGCGAGGGTGATCACGCCCTCGTCGATGAGCATGCGGGCGCGCTGACGTGAGAAGCTGGGGATGTTGAGGGCCGCGATGAAGCGCTCGAGAGCGGGCGCCCTGGACTCGCTGATATTCTGGACGATCTTGGCGGCGAGGGTCTCGCCCATGCGATCAAGAGGAACGAGCGCCTCGATCGAGAGCGTGTAGAGATCGGCTGGGTCCTCGAGCAGCTTCGCCTCGATCAGGGTGCTCACCCATTTTTCACCAAGCGAGTCGATCTCCAGGGAGTTGATCCATTTCAGGATATCGCCGTAGGTTTTCCCGGGGCATTCATCGCTGGGGCAGACCAGGAATTTTCCATCCATGCACAGGGGGCCGCGACAGCTCGGGCAGTGTGCGGGGGGGGCGGGTTTCTCACCGCTGCCCGGTTCGATAACACGGATAACCTTGGGAATGACGTCGCCCCTTCGTTCTACGAAGACCGTGTCTCCAATTCGCAGGTCGAGCTCGGCGATGGTGTCGACATTGTGAAGGGTGGCGTTGGAGACCATGACGCCGGCAATCTGCACCGGCTCGAGCCGGGCCACCGGGGTGATCCGGGAGCCGAGCCCGAGGGACCAGTCCACATCGAGCAGCTTTGTGGGGCTGCCCGATGAGGGAAACTTGTAGGCCATGGCATACCGTGGTTTGTTCTGCCGGCTACCGAGCTCCTGCTGCAGGGCGATCGAGT
>CAJWMA010000106.1 GCA_913042995.1 uncultured bacterium
ATTACAGAGCCTGCCTGGGAGGAATGGAAAGCTCTCCTGGGTAACTGCAAATAGCTGTAAACATTACCCTTAAGGGATCCGAACATTTTTCCGTAATAAATGGTTACGGCTCGTCGTTGAAATAAAGTTGCAGAGCCTCCAGAGGGGTACTAAAAATAATACAGTGCCCAAGATGTCCTACCCCTAAGCATTCTCGCCAAGTGTTTATTGCTCTGCTACGTTCTATCCATCTTGGGCACATTTTTTTTCTCAGCCGCCCTGGGCAGCCTTCCCGCAGGGCCCCCTTATATTGATCTACAGCACTAAGATAGGTCAATAAGAGGAAATCCGGGCTGCAGGGCGTCTGCTCGGCTCTTGCAGGAGGCGATTATGGGATGGACTCGCTTCCCGGGGTGAGGGCTTTTCAGGCGTAGCTGAAACAGCAAAAAGAGCCCTGTTTTAGAGGACTTGGGGGGCTTTGGAAGCCGAAATAAAAAAAGGCGGGCCGGCCAGGTTGTTTGGGTCGAAAGGGTAGGGTTGGAGTTGGGTGAGATAAGAAGGCCGGCCCGAGAGAACATTATCATGAGGTTGAAAAGGTCCCTCATCAATAAAATCCCCCTGTATTTCCAATCAATCAAAGCGATAGAATTGGCGATTCTTTTGACCTCCCTGGAACGCTTCCAGGGGCATAAGTCATGTAAGCGCATTTTGTTAGCAGTCGCGTTCTTTTTACCTGTTGGATAGTCATGGAACAGAAGCCTTATCAAATCGGTTTGATCGGTTGCGGGACTGTCGGTACCGGCGTTCTCGAGCTTCTGCATCGCCGCAGGGACGTTTTTTGCGGCCTGCTTGGCCGTTCCATTGAGGTGGCTAAGGTGGTGGTTCGAGACATCGAAAAATCCCGCCATGCTGCTTACGGTTTCGCAGAGCCGGATACCTTTACGGACAATGTGGACGAGGTTACGGAAGACCCGGAGATCGAGCTGGTGGTCGAGGTTGCCGGAGGTGTCGATCTGCCAAGACAGTGGATGATGAGTTCTCTTTCCAATGGCAAGGATGTCGTCACCGCGAATAAGGCCGCTCTGGCATTCCATGGGGATGAAATTTTCCAGGCTGCCAATGACAATGACCGCTGTGTGTATTACGAGGCCAGCGTCGCGGCCGCGATTCCCATCATCGAAATATTGCAGAACGGGTTGGCTGCCAACCAGGTGACTCACCTCAGCGGCATTCTTAACGGGACCTGCAATTACGTTTTGACGAGGATGGAGGAGGCGGGGCTTGGCTATGACGAGGCAGTTGAGGAGGCGCAGCAGAAGGGGTTTGCCGAGGCCGACCCGACCCTGGACGTTAACGGTCAGGACGCCGCGCATAAGCTCGCCTTGCTTGCGAGGATCATTACCCGTTCTCATGTTCCCCTGGAGCAGGTCTTTACTGAGGGGATCGAGCAGGTAACGGCTGAGGATATCTCCTTCTCATCAAGCCTCGGTTATCGAATCAAGCTGCTCTCGATCGGCAGCCGGAATGAAGATGGTTCCTGGGAGCTGCGGGTTCATCCGGCCCTTGTCCACAAGGATGAGGTCCTCGCCCGCGTTCAGCGGGAGGTTAATGCCGTCCAGGTTAAGGGGGATGCGGTTGGCTCCATGCTGGTCTACGGCAACGGGGCGGGCTCCCTGCCAACGGCATCGAGTGTCGTCGCTGATATCGTCAGGGCGGCGAAGGGGGACAAGCCGATCATGAACTCAGCGAATGGGCAGGCACCCAGGATCGTCTCGATCGGCGAGGTGGCTGTCAGGAATTATATTCGCGTTACGGTGTTAGATCTTCCCGGAGTGCTGGGGCGCGTGACCTCGTTTCTTGGAATGAAAGGGATCAGCATCCAGAGCATGCAGCAACCGGAGGCAAAGCACGGGCAGCCGGTTCCGGTTGTTTTCGTCACCCACAAGGTCAAGGATTCGGTGGTTTCTTCCGCTCTTGCGGAATTGCGTGAACGGACGGACCTGCTCAACGGACCGACCACCCGGATTCGAATCGAGGACTGAAAAGTGATGTCAGCACAAGAGCGCAATTGTTCCGGCCGCCTCTCGATTATCGAGCGTTACAGGGATCTGCTGTCGGTAGATGAAGAGACTCCCGTCATCTCGCTGCAGGAGGGTGACACTCCGTTGCTGCGGGCCGGGAATCTCGAGGCTCATTTTGAAAAACTGACCGGGAGCGCTCCTGATATCGAGATCTGGCTTAAATACGATGGGGCTAATCCTACCGGCTCCTTCAAGGATCGCGGAATGACCATGGCGATGTCCAAGGCGGCCCAGGGAGGCTCCCGGGGAGTGATTTGCGCCTCGACCGGCAATACCTCCGCCTCAGCGGCCGCCTACGCAGCTCGCGCCGGCATCTCCTGCTGGGTGGTTATTCCCGAAGGAAAGATAGCTCTTGGGAAGCTTGCCCAGGCGGTCATGCAGGGTGCCCGGGTAATCGAGATCCCCGGAAATTTTGACGAGGCGCTCGAGCTGGTCCGGGCCGCTTCGAGCGAGCTTGGCCTGACGCTTGTAAACTCCGTGAATCCTTACCGGATTGAGGGCCAGAAGAGCGTTGCCTGGGAGGTGGTGGACGCCTTCGGGGCCGCGCCTGATTTTCATTTTCTCCCGGTGGGCAACGCGGGGAATATCACCGCTCACTGGGCGGGCTACAGGGATTATCTCGACAGGGGGGTCTCCTCGAGCCTGCCGGTCATGATGGGATACCAGGCCGCTGGCGCCGCGCCTCTCGTGCTCGGGAAGCCGGTGGAGAAACCCGAGACGCTTGCTACTGCGATTCGCATCGGTAATCCAGCCAGCTGGGATAAGGCCATCGCCGCCCGCGATGAGTCCGGCGGGCGTATTGACCTGGTCACCGACGATGAAATCATCGAGGCCTACAGGCTGCTCGCCTCTCTCGAGGGAGTCTTCGTGGAGCCCGCCTCCGCGGCCTCTTTCGCGGGGCTGCTCAAGGTGTCGAGGGCGGGTGATACCCCTCTCGCCGGCCGTGTTGTCTGCACGTTGACCGGTCATGGACTTAAGGACCCCGACCGCGCGGTTGCCAGCTCGGGCGCTCCAATTCGTCTTGAGAATGGGCTCGCTGAGCTTTCGAAGATGGTTGAGCAGGCCGCCGAGGATTGAGGGCCAGGGATATGTGCGCAGAGAAGACAGAAATGAAAGTTCGCGTTCCGGCCTCGACCTCTAACCTGGGTTCCGGGTTTGACGTTGTTGGCCTGGCTCTCCAGATGTATCTCGAGGTCGAGGCGGTGGCCGAGGGAGATGGCCTGGTGATCGAGGCTGAAGGGCTGGGGGCGAGCCAGCTTCCCGGCGATGAGAACAACCTGATCTACCGCATGATCCGAGAGCACGCGGGGGATGCGGTTCCCGCGGGATTGCACCTGAAGATTCGCAACGATATCCCGCTGACCCGGGGCTTCGGGTCGAGCGCGGCGGCCATCGTCGCTGGCATCGCATTGGGTCTGTGGATCAAGCGTGGAACGCCGGCCGAGCGCCAGGTCGTCCTGGAGGCCGCATCCGCAGCGGAGGGGCATCCGGATAATGCATCGGCGGCCGTGCTGGGAGGCCTGACAGTGAGCGCGGTTATCGATGAACAGGTCGAGGCGACCAGCCTCAGATTGCCCTACGGTATCGAGGTGGTCGTCTTGATTCCTGATCGGGAGATTGAGACGAAGAAGGCGAGAGAGGTTCTGCCACTCAGCATTCCCCGGTCGGAGGCGGTATTCAACCTCCAGAGGTTAGGGTTGCTGCTGGCCGGGCTCTTTCAGAACAATCGGACCTATCTCTACCACGGGGTCAAAGACAGGATTCACCAGGGGCGCCGGATACATCTTCTGCCGCCCATGGGCGCGGTGGTCAAGGCTCTGAACGACCATCGAGGCTGTCTCGGGGCTTTTATCAGCGGGGCCGGTCCTGCGGTTGCCGCCTTCACCTCGGGTGACGGGCAGAAACTCGGCGAGCTGGGAATCGCCGAGTTCTCAAAGGAAGGCATTCCAGCTGAGGCCAGGATCCTGGCTCCTGATTACCTGGGCCTGACTTACGATTGACCTTGAGGGGAAAAGGCCTAGTATTCGAGAGTTGAGATCATGAGTACCCCGGCGAATAACACTCCTATCCTGGTGCAGAAATACGGCGGCACATCGGTCGCTACCGCCGATCACATCAGGCGGGTGGCGAAGCGTGTCGCCGTGGAAAAGCGCAAGGGAAAGGCCGTCGTTGTCGTTGTTTCCGCGATGGGGAAGACGACAGATGAGCTGATCTCCCTGTCGAGGGAATTGTCAGGCCAGCCGGCGAGGCGTGAGATGGATATGCTCCTGCACGCCGGTGAGATCATCAGCGCGTCCCTGCTGGCAATCGCCCTCGAAGAGGAGGGCGAGAGGGCTGTCTCGTTGACGGGTTCGCAGGCCGGCATGATTACCGATGACACCCACATGCAGGCGCGTATTGAGGAGGTGGAGGGAGAGAGAATCCTGGGTCATCTCACCAGCGGCCGGGTGGTGGTGATTACCGGCTTCCAGGGAGTGTCGAGGGAGAACGAGATCACGACCCTCGGCCGTGGAGGATCGGATACCAGCGCGGTGGCTTTCGCTGTTGGCATTGGAGCCCGGCAGTGTGAGATCCTGACCGATGTGGATGGCGTCTATACGGCGGATCCCCGTATCGTGGAGAATCCACGCAAGATGTCCTGGTGCTCCTATGACGAGATGCTCGAGATGGCGAGCCTTGGAGCCAGGGTGCTCCATTCCCGTTCGGTCGAGATCGCCCGAAAGTTCGGAGTTGAGCTGATTGTTTCTTCAAGCACCGAGGAGATGCCCGGTACACTCGTATGTTCTTCAGAGAAGGGACGAAAGGAGTTTGGTGAGATGGAAGAAGTATTGATCAGGGGTGTAGCCCACAATGCGGATGTCGCCAAGGTCTCCCTCCTGGGAGTCCCGGACCAGCCTGGGATTGCAGGGAGCGTATTTGAGACCCTGGGTACCCACTCCGTAAATATCCTGCTGATCGTCCAGGCCGAGAGCCATGAAGGTCATAACGACATCTCCTTCCTGGTTTCATCTGAGATGCTCGGCCAGGTCCGCGAAGATCTCGAAGCTCTTGCCGACAAGATTGGGGCCAGCAAACTCCTGGTCGATGAAGGAGTGGGGACCGTCTCCGTAGTCGGTGAGGGAGTGCAGCGTGAGAGCGGCATCGCCGGCAGGATGTTTTCCTCCCTGGCCCGCGAGGAGATCAACATCGACCTGATCTCGACCTCGAACCTGATGATCAGCTGCGTGGTCGCAGAGGATTCGCTTGAGCAGGCCGTGCAGGCCATCCATCGGGAGTTTCTCGAGTAGGGGTTTTTTAACCGGTTGTCGCCCGGCAGCTGGCCTGGTTTCGCAGGCTCTAATTTCGCAGCTGTTCAGCCGGGGAAAAAGAAAAACCACCGCAGCGTGTGGAAAGTAAGGTGGGATGGCTGCGGTGGTTCGTGACTTCTGAAGAGTGAAGTCATATAGAAAGAGAAGTGATTCGTATGTTCGGCGGATCCTGCAGGGGGAGGAGGCGCCTCTAATCGGTCAGTATATATTCAAGCTTCCAGGTGGCATTCCCTTCGTAAAGAACCTGGAAGATCTCTCCACTGTCAACAGAGAGAGAGAATCCGTGTCGCGGCAGGTTGTGAGAGCGGTCGATCCAGCTCGAGTTGATCTGCACGACCTTGTAGCGTCGCGCTCCCCAGAGCAGAGCCCTGGGCCGAATTTTTCCTTTTTCAAAGAGCACATAGACTTTTTGCAGAGATTCACTGATCTGTTCTTCATGCATGTTTTCATGCAGATTTTCATGATCGATCTTCAGCAGGCCTGAAGACCCTGGAGAGCCAGGGGTGGGGGCGCCAGAGCCTCCCTGTTGACCTCCCGGACTTCTGTTTTCAAGGTTGTCGCAAGGCAGTTAAGCTGGCCGGCTTTGGTTCAGACCTTCCGGCCCTTCCTCGTTTACTTCACCCGTGTGCTTTGCCTGGTGTCTTCCATTGGTGTTTTGCAGTGTGGGGTAATGAAGTATCTTCTCTTCGGGTTTCTTCTTCTCAGCTCGTTCTTCAGTCTTTTCTTTCAGGCGACTTCTTCGAGGCTCAAGCCCCTTGTCGGCTGGAGGAAAATGATGGAGACCGTGAGAGAGACCGCAGCATTTTTGCCAGTTTGCTTGTTCGTTCACAGGAACAGGAAACACTCCTCAAATACCACCTGAGGAGGTCTGTTCTACAGAACGCGCAGTTCTCCTCTCACGAGTCCCACGTATTTTCCAAATACAACGACCTCCTTTCTGTTCTCTTCTGTAATGGTCATTGAATTAAAGTTCTCGTTTTCCGCTTCGAGCCGGAGTGAGTTCGGATCGTTTGATTCTGATTCCGAATCCCAGTAGAGCCGCTTGAGCGTTCCTTCCCCTTCGATGAAGATGGCCGCAATCTCTCCGTTTTCGACAGTTTCCTGGCGGCGAAGAATGACGTAGTCTCCATTCAGGATTCCCGCGTCGATCATGCTGTCGCCCTCGATCTTCATAGCTACCAGGTTGCCGCTTCCGGAAAACATGTTGGGGTCGATAGCCAGGTGGGGGTGGCTTCCATCGCTGGCTTCAGTGAAGGCTTCCGAGCGCGCCTCGATAGGATGCCCGGCGGCTATGGCTCCCACGATGGGGAGCGAACCTGGATTTTCACCTGCGATGGATCGGAAATGGGTCTGGATGACATTGTCGTTGCAGGGGGGTTCCGAAGATGAATCGTCGTTATCCTGCAGCTGGTTCAGCAGATCCTGGTTGGTGATCCTGATTCCGCGGCTCTTGCCGTTGATGCTGATGAGGCCAGCCTCTTTCAGCGCCTTGAGATGTTTTGAGACGGTTGCCGGTGAGCTCAGGCCGACCAGGTCTCCGACTTCACGGACAGTGGGGGGGCCGCCTTTACGGATCAGGAACAGGATTGCGTCGAGAATCTGTTGTTGTTTCTTTGTAAGTGCCATGGAATGTTCTTCTCTTCTTCTTTGTGATTCTTTGTGAATTTGTGGCGGTTTCCGTTACAGTTTTTTCCGTGTTTCCGGTTAGTCGGCGTTTCCGGCAGTTGTTTTTGCTGTCGGCACACTTTGTTGCCGACACATTTGACTTCCGATGACTTCCGATTGACTTCCGACACAGGGCGAACAAGTGTTCGCCACGGAAGAATGAATATAGCGAACACTTGTTCGCCCATCAAGGGCAATTCTCTATATTTCTTTAAGATATTATAATTATTTGTCTTATGACTCCAAGGGAGGGCTGTAGTGTGTTGTTTCGTATTCTATACGCCGGGATCCTGGTGGTCCTGATGGAGTTTTCGCCTCTGGCAGCACAGCCGTATGATCGACCGTCGTCGACCCGCTCAGCCCGTTCGATGGTGCTGGCTAAGCGGGGGGCCGTCTGTGCCAGCCAACCGTTGGCGACCGCGGCCGGGTTGGCAGTCTTGCGAAAAGGGGGCAACGCCTTCGATGCGGCGGTTGCTACTGCCGCCGTGTTGAATGTGGTGGAACCGATGAGCACGGGCATCGGCGGCGACATGTTTGTGCTCGCCTGGTCGGCTAAAGAGAAAAAACTGGTCGGATTGAATGGCAGTGGCCGTTCGGCGGCAAAGGCGAGCGTCGAGAGCTATCGCGCGATGGGGCTGAACCGTATTCCGACCTTCGGCGCGCACGCGGTGACGGTGCCCGGCGCCTTTCACGGCTGGTGTACGCTCATAGATAAATATGGTTCGTTGCCACTGAAGGACATCCTTGCTGAGGCGATCCGCTACGCCGAGGATGGTTTTCCGGTCAGCGAGGTGATCGCGGGATACTGGCGCTCGGGAACGAGGCACCAGGGGGTTCCCGAATTCGCGAAGAATTACCTCGTTCGCGAGCGCGACCAGTGGCGTTCGCCCCGTCTTGGAGAGGTTTTCCGGCAGCCGGATCTCGGGCGGACCTTTCGTGAGCTCGCCGCCGGCGGTATCGAGCATTTTTACCGAGGCGACCTGGGGCGTCGTATCGCCTCTTATCTCGAGTCGAAGGGTAGCCTGATTCGTTTTGATGATCTTCAGAAGCACAGCTCGACCTGGGTGGAACCAGTAAGTACCGATTACAAGGGACACCAGCTCTACGAGCTTCCCCCCAATGGACAGGGGATCGTGGCGCTCGAGATTCTCAATATTCTCGAGGCCTACGACCTGCGTTCGATGGGACACAACTCGGCTGATTATATTCACCTTCTCACCGAGGCGAAGAAGCTTGCTTTCGCCGACCGGGACACCTTTGTCACTGACCTCGATACGAGAAAGCTCCCGGTCGAGACCCTGATCTCGAAAGAGTACGCGGCGAAGATGCGGGCCCGGATCGACCCGAAGCGCGCCAGGAGTTTTCCCCGCTCGACCCTGGAGATCGGGAACGACACCGTCTATCTCTGCACGGCTGATTCCGAGGGCAACATGGTTTCCTTCATCAACAGCATCTACTACGGCTTCGGGTCAGGTCTCGTTGTTCCCGGAACGGGCATCTGCCTGCAGAACCGGGGAGCCCTGTTTCGCCTGTCCAACGATCACCTCAACCGCATCGAGCCTTCGAAGCGTCCGCTGCATACGATCATTCCGGCATTCGTGATGCGCGAGGGGAAGCCCTGGTTCTGCTACGGGGTGATGGGGGGGGATATGCAGCCGCAGGGGCATGCCCAGGTCTTGCTCAACATGGTCGAATTCGGTATGAATCCGCAGGAAGCGGGGGAGGCGGCCCGGGTTCGCGAGGCGGACGGACGGGTGCTCGTGGAGAGCGGCGTTTCCGACAAGACGATCGAAGCCCTGGAGGCCATGGGGCACCGGGTACAGAGAGCTGTCGGGTCCTTCGGGGGCTACCAGGGGATTCTCCTCGACCAGAAAACCGGCGTTTATCACGCCGCCTCGGATAATCGTAAGGATGGTTGCGCGGCGGGTTATTGAGTCCGGGGCGGGCATTCGCAGCAGGGAAAAAGACGATGAAGCTGCTTCTTTTTTACGTTCATGACTTCTGGATGAAGCCACACTCGAAGAACCTCGAGGGTGTAGCTGAGCGTAGCGATGAGCTTTCGGCCGATGGTGCCGTTCTGGCACTGGTACATGCCGAGCCAGCCGACGCCGAGCGCAGCGGCAAGGTGGCTACCAAGATGGTGAAGAACATCAAATGGGTCGCTGGCAAGTTCTCCTCAAAACGCGTGGTCCTGCATTATTTTGCTCACCTGGGGCGGGAGAGCGCGGATGCCGAGCTCGCCCGGGAGCTGGTCGAGTCGGTTGCGGAGCGACTCCGCGGGGTGGATTACGACGTTACGGTGACTCCCTACGGTTATTTTACCGAGTTCAAGCTTCATGTGGCCGGGGAGTCGATGGGCAAGGTCTTTGTCGAGTTCTGAGCCGGCCGGACATCGAATCGGATAAAAAAAAGCGGCCCCCCGCGCAACGGGGGGCCGCTTTTTTTGAATGCCGAGAGGCGTCCTATTCCTTGGCTGCCTCGGCTTTTTCTTCTTCGGCCTCAGCCGCGGGAGCCGCTTCAGCCGCGGGAGCCGCTTTGGATCCGCCGCCGAGAGCTGTCTGGACTACCGTGACGGGAAGAGCGCAGCTTGACAGGCAGATACTGCCAATAGCCAGGGCGATAACAAGTTGCAGTGCGATGAATTTTCTCATGCGGGGACTCCTTGGGTAAAAAAAAACGGTTTCAGATTGTACTGCAGATCCTGGCAACCCGTAGCAGTCGGGATGCAGAACCCGTATTTCGTTCCTCAATAGAAACCGAATGTTAACTGAAGATAAAGACGGATGGAAATTGGAAAGATCGGCATCCGAAGATTGCCCTGGCTTGCCGGCTGCCCGATAGGACTCACCCCCGGTTCTCACCAGCTTCTTCCACCCGCCGGAGTATGACCTCTGCAAGGCGGCTGTCAACTCCAAGCGGAGCGCTGACCTTGAGGAGAACTCCGTCATGCTGTTCAGCCGCCTGTAGAGCCATGCGGGGGATGTCCCCGGTGGAGTGGCGGCCGGGCGCCAGCATATAGGGCATGACCGTGATCTCGGTGGCGCCCGCCCTGACGCAGGCGGCGACCCCGGCGGCGATGTCAGGCGGCGCGAGCTCCATATGGGCCGCCTCGACGTGATAGCCCTGAGCGATCCCGGCCACGAGGCGGGCGATCTCTTCCAGCAATTCGTTGGCCTCGGCCTTTACGCTTCCATGATCCACCAGGAGAATGGCTTTTCCAGGAGCTGACTGGTTCATGGCCGCCAGGCCGCTGGAGGGAAGAAGTACGGCATCTCAGCGAATGGCAACCAGCTCAACCTCGAAGATGACATAGGAGTTGGGGGGGATCCCCATCTTCTTATTGCCGGCGCGACCGTATCCGAGCCTGGGAGGAATGATGAGCTTGCGCTTGCCGCCGACCTTCATGCTGGAGAGGCCTTCTTCCCATCCGCGCAGGAAACGGCCCGCTCCCAGCATGCATTCGAGAGGGTCTTCTCTTTTGTGGGAGTCGTCAAAGACGGTCTCGTTGGCGAGCTTTCCGACATAGCGCACCACCGCGGTCTGGCCGCGCTTGGGAGACTTTCCGGCTCCCGAGATGAGATCGACGTAGCGAAGACCTGTCGGGGTGGTGACGACATTCTTGTCTTTTACAATGTAGACCGGCTCGGGGGGAGGCTGGATGGCTGGTCGTACCGGCTCAATCGGCGCCGATTTCGGCTGGGCCGCTTTTCGCCCATCTGAGTTCGTTCCTGCGCTGGCAGCGCCGGCTTTCGCCAGCGGCAGAGCCTCCTGCTCAGCTGGCTGTGAAGCCGCGGCAGGCGATTTGACAGCCGGGTTGGGCGGCTGCTTTGCATTGCCGGCATGGTCTTCGTTCGAAGATCCGCCGCAGGCTGAAAGGAAAAGGGCGAAGGCACAGGCGACGATAGATCTGCTGCTCATCACGGTCACTCCTCTTTTCTATGTCTTTTCCGGTTCCTGGAGACCCCCAGTCACCGGCGCAGTCATGCTCTCCAGAACGCTTTACTTCAGTGAAGGTAACATCAAAGACCGTACAATTACAGGACAGCCTGGGCCGGTTCACGGTTTTAGATGGCCTGAATCTTTGCCCGCATGGTCCGAGGCTGTTTATAATAAGGGTCGCAGTTGACTGGGAATTTTATTCACTGGAACCAACCTGGAATCGAGACATGAACCCCGTCTTGAAGAAGCTGACCAACTCTTTTTTCTGTCTTGCGCTCTTCGCGCTCTGTATCTCGACGATCCGGGCCGCCGAGGAATGGGAGATCGTTCTAAGGACGAATATCACCTCGGAGTACAGCAAGACCCGCCGCGACTCCCTCAAGCAGGTCGACACCTCGACCACCAAGGGGCTCAAGGCGATCTGGAACGTTCTCGAGAAGATCGCTCCGCGCGATCCGCTGCGTTACGACTGGTTTGTCAAGCAGGGCGCCTACGAGGCTCTCATGGCCGCCGAGGGTGATTATGCGCAGAAGGAGATTATGCGGGTTCTCAAGGGCAGCAAGTACGAGAACTCCAAGGAGGCGATTATCCACTCGCTGATCTACAAGATCCGCCAGCAGTTCGAGAAAGACAAGGGGGG
>CAJWMA010000107.1 GCA_913042995.1 uncultured bacterium
AAACGAGCAATCAGCTCTCAGTCACATGGATTCGAGTTTCAGTCAGTCAACACTGAACGAACGTCAGGCCGCGGGAATCACACTGCTCTTACTGCAGCTCGATTTCAGCTCCGACCGCTTCCAACTGTTCTTTCAACTGCTCAGCTTCTTCCTTCGCCACGCCCTCCTTGACGGTCTGGGGCGCATCGTCGACAAGAGCCTTGGCCTCTTTCAGTCCCAGGCTGGTGATCCCGCGGACCTCCTTGATGACCTGGATCTTCTTGGCACCGGCGCTCTTGAGAACGACGTCGAAGGTCGACTTTTCTTCAGCAGCAGCTTCGCCACCACCGGCAGGGCCGGCAACAACAGCAGCCGCAGCAGGCTCAATACCCTTATCCTTGAGGGCATCCTGGAGTTCAAGAACCTCCATGACGGTCAACCCGGTAAAGAGGTCGACAATCTGGGTAATTTTTTCTCCGTAGGACTTGTCTTCCACAGCTTCTTCCGCTGTAGCTGTCGCAGTCTCAGCTTCTTCGGAAGCCTCCGGGGCTTCAGCTTCGGCTTCTTCGGTTTTGGCGTCTTCGTCTGCCATTTCGCAATCCTCCTGAATCAAGCTCCTGACTGAGGAGCCGTAAATGAATATCTAAGAATCTGAAAGTTCTTCGTGACGAGCCTTGGCGCAACCGGCCAGGTGAGACACCAGGCTCTTGGCCGCCGAAGGCAAAAACTGGACTGGAGAAAGGAACATCCCGGCCGTCTGCGCGAGCAGCGTCTCCTTGTCGGGAATCTTGGCCATTGCATTGACTTCCTCCTTGGTGAGCACCTTGCCCTCAAAGAGGCCGCCCCTGATCTCTACTGAATCCTTATTTTCCTTGAGCCAATTGGAGATACTCTTACTCGCCCTGAGAGCTCCCTCCTCGCTTGTCAGCAAGGCCGTCGGCCCCCGGAAAAGATCAGTGAACTCACCCGGGATGTCCTCGCGCTCGGAAAAAACACGCTTGCTCAAGCGGTTTTGCACCACATTCATCAGAACCCCGTCCTGCCGCAATCTTCTGCGCAGTTCAAACGTGTCTCCGGCAGACAGGCCCTGGTAATCGAATACAACACAGCCATCCATCCCCGCAAAACGGGTCTCGATGTCTTTTGTGATGATATCGTTAAGTTCCCTGGACATGGATTTACCTGTGGATGGGTACGAAAAGGACCGTTTTTAACGAAAGATCAGACCTCAGTCAACGGTCTCTATTCCAAAACCCACTAGAAGTTACGAAAAAAACCGAATATTTTGAAGATTAGGCCACATCAAGGGCAATTCCTGGACTCATCGTCGCTGAAATCACCGCTTTCCGAAGGTAAATCCCCTTGGTCGACGCGGGCTTGAGGCTGTGGATATGTTCGAGGAAGGCCTCGACGTTCTCGGTCAGCTGCTCAGCGCTGAAGGATTTCTTGCCCATGATGGCATGAATATTTCCGTGGTCGTCGTTACGAAATTCTACCTTGCCGGCTCTGAAATCCTTAACCGTTCCGACCACATCATCGGTAACGGTTCCGGACTTGGGAGACGGCATCTTCGAATGAGGTCCAAGCACACGGCCAAGCTTTCCCACGTACCGCATCATCGAAGGATGGGCTATGGCTACATCAAAACCGAGCCAACCATCCAGGATCTTCTGGGCAAGCTCCTCTCCCCCAGCCTCGAGAGCTCCAGCCTCTTTAGCCGCATCGGCCAGTTCGCCCTCGCAGAACGCGATCACGGTAACTTCCTTGCCAATACCATGCGGAAGCGACACAGCGCCCCGTACGATCTGGGTCGAATTCTTCGGATCGATCCCGAGCTTCAGAGCCAGCTCGACAGTCTCGTCAAACTTGGCGCCGTCAAACTGTTTAAGGGACTCAACCGCCTGGGAGACACCCACCGCCTCGCCAGGGACTTTCTCCTGGTTACGGCGATTCTTCTTACTCTTACTTGCCATTGTCGAAAACCTTTCTGGCTCTCTCCCACAGCTCGCCTCCCCCAAAAGTAAGCCGCGAGGACTCAAAGGGAAACGCCGTGGTAATTACCTGCCCTCCCGGCGGAGAGCTGATCAAAATCAATAAACTCTTGTCTGTTCTACGTACTGTATTATTCTTCGGCAGCATCACCCCCGGCAGGTGCTTCAGCTGGCTCGCTCCCGCCGTCATCCGCGGCAGCGGAGTCGTCAGCAGGTTCGACAGGAGTCGGCCCTCCCCCGGTCTCCACGACATTGACTCCCATGCTCCGACAGGTTCCCTCGATCATCTTGACCGCGGCATCCATGTCGTTCGCATTCAGGTCTTCCATCTTGATCTGAGCGATCTTCTCGAGCTGAGCTCGATTGATCTCGCCAACGACCTCGGTCCCGGGAATCTGCGCTCCCTTGGCAAGGCCAACTTCCTTGCGAACGAGCACCGCCGCGGGAGGCGACTTGACGATAAAGTCAAAGCTGCGGTCGGCATAGACATAGAGCTCGACAGGGACGATCGTCCCGGCCTGCTCCTTGGTCGCATCGTTGAACCTCTGCACGAACTCACCGATCGGCACGCCATGCTGGCCCAGGGCCGGCCCCACCGGAGGCGCGGGAGTGGCCTGGCCGCCTGCGATCTGGAGCTTCACCTTGGCTTTGTATTCCTTCTTGGGAGGCATGTCTCAAACTCTTTCTATTACGGCCCGCACCCTGCGGGCATCGATTCAAATTTTCTCGACCTGCCAGTATTCCAGGTCACAGGGAGTCGGTCTCCCGAAGATAGTAACAATGACCCGCACCTGTCCCTTGGCCGGGAAGACCTCGTCGACGGTACCATCGAAATTCTCGAATGGACCTTCCTTGATCTTCACACCATCGCCGGCAGCGAGATCGATCTTAACCTCGGGCGCTTCCTCTTTGCCCTGAACGGTATTCAGTATCTTCTCGACTTCATCAGCCGACAGCGGCTGGGGGTTTTCGTAGGAACCTACAAAATCACCAATGCCGTGCGTGTCCTTGATGAGATACCAGACCTCATCGCTGAGCTCCATCTCGACAATGATATAGCCGGGATACAGCTTCTTCTCCTTGAAGCGCTTTTTACCGCCCTTGATCTCCGAGACTCTCTCGGTGGGAACAAGCACGGTGGGGATCTGCTCCTCGAGTCCCGCCAGCTGGATCTTCTTCATAAGACCATCGCGGAGAGTCGACTCTCGCCCGCTGGCAACTCGGAGCACGTACCATTCTTTAGCCATCTAGGCTTCCCTCTCTAAATTGTGCGCGTCTCAAAGAGACCGAAAAGCCCTTTGCCCTCGATGCATCCTTGAAGCTCAAAAACCGATTTGCAGCTATCAGCTCGGGTAAAAGAGCCCTTCGCTGAACAGCTTCATGAAGTAGTCGACCCCGAAAATAAAAACACTCAGGATAAGAACTGTCACAACAACCACAACCGAAGCGCTGATCTCTTCCTTGCGGGAAGGCCAGGTCACCTTATTCTTCAACTCATTTTCAGTCTCAATGAGGAAGTCGGCTGTCTTTGGTCTGTTGAATTGGCCATAGGCGAACATGATCGCCAGAACGATCAGCGGCCCATGTACCATGTAACGCCAGTCCAGGATCTGCAAAGCCAGCCCGTTTTCATCGATCAGGCCAAGCAGTTTCCAGTCAGGAATCTTCGGCATATAGCCGTGCAACTGCTGGAGGGCGAATACCGCTCCCAGCATGATCACGGTAACCAGGATAATCCTGGCGACCTTTCCCTGGTCTTCCTTGTAGATAGCTCCCATAGCGCGCTTTCAACTTGCCTGGTTAGCAAACCCGGTCCGAAAAAAATCAGACCATCATTTATTCAAGCCAGGATCTGGCAGGCCAGGAGGGACTCGAACCCCCAACTTTCGGATTTGGAATCCGACGCTCTGCCAATTGAACTACTGGCCTGCAAGATTACTGACTCAGGAGAGAGAGGCGGCTTCCCGCCTGGACTCTCCTGTAAAAATACGTTGATTACTCTTCCTCAGAAATAGCCGCAACAACACCTGAGCCTACCGTTCGCCCACCCTCTCGGATAGCGAACCGAAGACCTTCCTTCATGGCAATCGGCTGAATCAGTTCAATGTCCATCGTGATATTGTCGCCAGGCATGCACATCTCTGCGCCCTGCAAGGTCGCGGTACCGGTCACATCCGTGGTCCTGAAGTAGAACTGGGGACGATAACCGGTGAAAAAGGGCGTGTGGCGGCCGCCTTCGTCCTTCTTAAGGACGTAGACCTCACCAACAAACTTCTTGTGAGGATTGATGCTGCCGGGAGCCGCGAGCACTTGCCCGCGAACGAGCTCTTCCTTGTCGATACCACGCAGCAGGCAACCCACGTTGTCGCCGGCCTGACCATCATCGAGAGTCTTGTTGAACATCTCGACTCCAGTCACGGTCGTCTTGGAGGTCTCTTTCAGCCCGACGATCTCAATCTCATCGCCAGTGTGGACCTTTCCGGTTTCAATCTTCCCGGTACCGACAGTACCACGGCCCTTGATGCTGAAGACGTCTTCAACCGGCATCAGGAAGGGCTGGTCGATATCCCGCTCAGGCTCGGGAATATAGCTGTCGACATGCTCCATCAGTTCGAGAATGCACGCCGTGGCGGCTTCATCCTCGGGACTCTCAAGAGCCTTGAGAGCAGAGCCCTGGATGATCGGAGTGTCATCGCCGGGGAAATCGTATTCGTTGAGCAGTTCACGGATCTCCATCTCGACGAGTTCGAGAAGCTCATCGTCGTCGACCTGGTCAACCTTGTTCATGAACACCACGATGCTGGGCACCTGCACCTGGCGCGCAAGCAGGATATGCTCACGAGTCTGGGGCATGGGACCATCGGAAGCGCTCACCACCAGGATGGCTCCATCCATCTGGGCGGCACCGGTAACCATGTTCTTCACATAGTCGGCGTGACCGGGGCAATCGACATGAGCGTAGTGACGGTTGTCCGTCTCGTACTCAACGTGCGCAGTGTTAATTGTAATTCCGCGCTCGCGCTCTTCAGGAGCGTTATCGATGGAATCAAAAGAACGCTCAGTCGCCAGGCCTTTGCCGGCAAGTGTCTGGGTGATCGCCGCGGTTAAAGTTGTCTTGCCGTGGTCAACGTGGCCGATCGTTCCAACATTAACGTGCGGCTTTGTCCTTTCAAATACGTCTTTGGCCATCTCTTAGGCTCCTTCAATCCTGCTGACGGTTCAGGCGACCTCACTCCGGTCGTCATCTCCGTTAACTTTTATCCTGCAATTCAAATTCAAATTACTAAGTTCCGAAGCACCTTGCCTCAGAACGACATTCACTCATCAAAGGGAGCGAAACTCCCGACTCAAAATTCTATTTATCCCAGGCCTTTTTGTCTTCTACCAAAAATGGAGCCGCTGACGGGAATCGAACCCGTGAACCTCTTCCTTACCAAGGAAGCGCTCTACCGACTGAGCTACAGCGGCATCCTAAACTCTTCTTAGAACTAGATCAGAGCCTGGTTCATTCCTGTTTATATCGGCACAACTCCTTTAAAACCAAAATCCTCCAAAATCGACAGGAACGGGCGTTAGAAGCAAAAAATGGAGCGGGTGAAGGGAATCGAACCCTCGTAATCAGCTTGGAAGGCTGGAGCTTTACCACTAAGCTACACCCGCTCAAGCTCCCTAGGATCCATCTAAAATAAAACCTTTTAAACTCCGCTCTCACGATTACCGGTTCCCCCCAGCGGAGAATTCCCCCCAGCGGAGAATAAATATGGTGGGCAGGAGTGGATTCGAACCACTGAAGGCGTATGCCGACGGAGTTACAGTCCGTTCCCTTTGGCCACTCGGGCACCTGCCCTCACACCAGCAATAGCCCCCCAGGACCGGGAGAATATCCCATATTTCCTGGAAGACAAACCTGAAAGCGGTCAACCGTTTCATGAGCTAGCGGTGGGAATCGAACCCACAACCCCCGGTTTACAAAACCGGAACTCTACCGTTGAGCTACGCTAGCCTATTTTTCGGCTTAACTTTACAATAAGGGAGCGAGATTATACAGAGGGCCTTCTTCCTTTCAAGACAAAAAAACTATTTACAAACTCTTATTTTTAAAGGACTTAGTAAAAAGCTATCCGTTTGAAAGCTTCTTTCGCCACAACCGCCTTTCAAGAAGCCTGAAAAAGCCGGAAATTACGGCCTCCAGATGGAAAAAACCCTCTGGAATAAGGGGTTTCACCGTCATTTCCGTTTCAGGCAACCTTCAGGCCCGACTCTCGACCAGCACGGCCACCTGGGCCGCCACAGCTCTCAGCTCACCGACCGCATCGCAGCCCTCCATAGTCTTGGCCTTCACATTGACCGCGTTTTCAGCCAGTTTCCCAAAAGGCTGAAGCAACTCATGAATTCGAGCGGCGATCGCCTGTTTGTAGGGAGAGAGCTTGAGTGCCTCGAGAAAAATCGTCGCATCGACATTGACCACGACAAACCCCGCCTCACGAACACGTTCGAGGGCCGCCTCAACAAAGAGGGAACTCGCCTGGTCCTTCCACTGGGGATCACTATCTGGAAAAAGCTCCCCGATATCTCCACCCCCGACCGCGCCGAGCAGCGCGTCGGTCAGGGCATGCAGAAGAACATCACCATCACTGTGCGCCTCGCAGCCGAGCTCGGAGTCGAGCTCGACTCCGCCAAGCCAGAGAGGTTGACCGGGCACCAGCCGATGGTTGTCGAAACCTGAACCTATTCGAAACATAGCGCGGAATTATACCCCATCGGACGCGACAATTTGAGATCGCCTCCGCTCCGACTCAATCATCCCCGCCAGCCCCATCTCGGCGCGAGAGAAAAAAGCGGGCGAGTTCTTCATCTCCCGGAAGCGTGACCTTGATATTCTCACGGCTACCCTCCACCAGCCTTGCCGGGATGCCGGCGGCCTCCAGCAGAGCCAGCTCATCGGTGTACTTCTCCCCCTCAGCCGCCAGCGAATAGGCCTCCCTGAAATTCTCAGCGGTCGCCCCCTGCGGAGTCTGGACAGACCACGTGCGAGAGCGGTCAAGACCTTGCTCGCTCATCCCTGCCTCCTCCCGCTTGACGCTGTCTGTCGCGGGATAACCCAGGGCTGCTGCTCCATGCTTGCTGACAGCGGCCATGAGCCGCCTGACATCCCCGGGTTCGATCAGCGGACGAGCTGCATCGTGGACGAGAATCCACTCGCAGGTCTCGCCGATCGCCTCGACCCCCAAGCTCACCGATTCCTGCCGGCTCTGCCCCCCGGACACAAGGGATATCGCCAGGTCCTGTCCAGTCGCGCGCGGGCATCCATTGCTCCAGCTCTTCACCAACCCCCCTACAGCCTCCAGCTCCTCGGCCGGCGCAACGACACAGATCACTCGAACCTCGGAAATGGAAGCGAAGACATCAAGGGAATAGGTGACCAGCGGGCGGCCTCCCAACTCCATGAACTGCTTACGCCCGGAATTCTCTCCGGATCCAAAACGGGTACCGGAACCGGCGGCAGCCAGCACGACCGCGAAACCGCCTGAGCTGGCGCCTGTTTCCGTCATTTCTCAGATTCTCTCGTAGGGATGAAACAATCGCCTGTATTCGTCCTGGCAGAAACGATCTGTCATGCCGGCAATATAATCGGTGATCACCTGGTGCAGGTCATCATCTCCCGCCTGCCTGGCGTAATCCGGCGGGAGTTGCCTTGGATCCCTGGCGTATTCAGTAAAAATATCACGGATAAAGCGCTTCGCCTTTTCCTGCATCTTCATCGTCCGGTAGTGCCGATAGACCTTGCTGTAGAGAAACTCTTTGAGTTCCGCCCGCCTTGCGGCCATTTCCGGAGAGAGCCCCGCAAGCAGCCCCTGGTGAGACCGTACATCTTCCACAGACGAGATACCGTTCTCCTTCAGGCGCTGGAGAGTCGTCTCGACAAGATCCTGGATCTGCAGATCGATCAGGCAGGAGACCGTCCGCGCGGCCAGGGTCTTCTCATCGAGGTCGGTTCCGAGCTGTCCCAGCACATCCTTCTCCGCCTCGCCCCAGAGGCTGGTCTGCCTCAGGTCTTCAAAAGTGATGAACTTAGCGCGCAGGCCGTCATCTATATCGTGACTGGAATAGGCCAGTGAGTCAGCCAGGTCGGAAAGCTGAGCCTCGAGCGGCGGCTGCAGGCCGGGCTCAAACGCCTCGGCAAGGGTCTCGGAAAAATGGTCGCCGTGCTTGATGATCGCTTCCCGAATCTCCCAACACAGATTGAGGCCCTCGAATTCACTGTAGCGTTTCTCCAGCACATCAACGACCCGCAGCGTGTGAGCATTGTGGTTGAAGCCGCCGTGATCAGCCATCAGCTCATCGAGAGCATCTTCGCCGGCGTGACCGAAGGGAGGATGGCCAAGATCGTGAGAAAGCGAGATCGCCTCGCAGAGATCCTCGTTCAGCCCCAGGGCACGGGCGATCGAACGCGCGACCTGCGCGACCTCGAGGGTATGGGTCAGACGGGTACGGTAGTGATCGCCCTCATGGTTGACAAAGACCTGGGTCTTGTATTCAAGCCGGCGAAAGGCCGTCGAGTGAATGATCCTGTCCCGATCGCGCTGAAAAACAGTCCGGGAGGGAGAATCCGGCTCCGGGTACCGTCGACCGCGGCTCTGGCTGCTGCGCATAGCGTAGGGCGCAAGGGTCGCGTCTTCCCGCTCGTGAATCGCCTCAATATCGACCAGGGAAAATTCTTCGATCATCTACTTCCGCTTTCCTCGCAACTCACGCAAATGAAACAACGCCCGCTCCATTATGCTCTCCCCGGCTCCGATCTCCACCGGAGAAACCAGCGGATCGGCGCCATACCCGCCCTTCCTTACGGCCTCTCTTGTCGGAAAGTACTGGTGGTAGCCATTGCAGTAACCCAGGAAGAGCAAGGATCTGAAACCTGCTCGCTTCCTCAAATCCAGAGCGTGGCCACAAAAAAATTCCCCCGACACTCCGACCACCGCCAAATCGCTGTTGAGAACCGCCACGGTCAGCACAGGACGAACCCCCTCCGAATACTCCTCTATGTAGGCATCCACCAGGTCCTTGAAAAAAGCCACGCAATACTTCAGGTAGGTCAGCCTGTCGGTAAAATCGACACGCAGCTTCGGAAAGCTCAGCTCCTCGGTGCGTATCGAAAGACCGGGCTGCGCGGGCACCGCCGGCTTCACGGCTTTCGCGAGGGAAACGACCTGCTTTGCGAGCTTCGCCGCGTAGGCCCTGGTACCCTGCCCATCCAGCTTCACCGAGAGATCCCCGGCCGCTCCCTGGAGGAAAACGCAGACGCCGCCAAGCTCCTTCTCCACCAGGTCTTTTAAAATCCCGGGGTAGTCCGAGGAATACTTCATCATGATGGCCGGCAAGGTCGTTGGATGAGCGGCGTAATTCACCACGGTGGCGATCGAGGAATCATCCAGGCCGACGACCCTGACAACCGAGAGAGTCCTGTCCACCGGCGCTCCGGCGCGCCGGTCATGACGGTTACGGTTGAGATCCACCTGTCGGCTGGCCACGCCCATCTTCGCGGGTCTCAAGGATTTAACCGCCGAGGCGGAAGCGGCCGCGATCCTGTCAACCAGCGTCTTGATGTAGGCGGCCGTCAAACCGGTCTTCTCGAGTTCCATGCAGGGACCATGATGGGTATGAGATGCGGTCAGGAAGAGATTCCCGATTCCTGCCTTTTCAAGCAAGACCTCACGAATCTTCTTCATCGTGGAACGGCCTGGAGCGCGGCCCATATCCATGCCGATGAGCGCCAGCCTGCCCTTCGAACGGCGACTGCCCGGAACCGAACCGCCGCCATTGAATTCCAGCACGAGAACCGAGACCTCCAGGTTGTCGTGAGCCTCCTTGCAGGGGAGATCCCGCCGCCCTCCATAACCCCAGAGCGGCAGCCCGGGCGGCGGCGTAATGTCGACAACCGCGGCTCCAGCCCGAAGCTCCCCGGGGCTGCCGGGATCCCCGTGAAGCCCCGCCGCCGACAGCAACGCGACCAGAAAGACCGTCCAGCCGCGATGGACAATATTCAGACGTCCCGCGGCCATTGTAGAGTAAGCTGTCATTCTACCGACACCCTTGAGCAATGGAAACTGACCCCTTCAGATGGCAGTTTAGCCCATCAGGGAGTTAAAACAAATCGCCCTTGTTCGAAAGGAGACGAGGAGTTGGCCAGCAGCAATGAGCAGGCGCCTGAGCGCGGCAAGGAAGACAGCTGGTCCTGGCGTGTCGCCGCGGCGGAAGAAAACGCCGGGCTGGGGCTGCTCTATGAGCCGGGAAACTGGGGTGACATCCTCAAAGGAACCTGGGCCCGGATCGTCACCTCGCTGTTGCCCCTGGAAGCATCACAGCAACGTGTAACCTGTATCGATTCCTGGTGCGGAGCCCCCGACTATCCGCTGCTCGAGACCACAGCCAGGAGGCTGGATGGACTCGGAGGCTGCCGCTTCATCGACTCTCAGCGCGCCTGGCTCGAAAAGGGAAGGCTCGCCAGCACGGGCTCGCTTATCCGGCAGGGTCTGCTGGAACGAGAGCTCCAGGTTGAGCTCAGGGTCTTCGACTCCGACCCCGACAGGCTCGGCAGATGGAGCGCGGTCCCCGGCACGAAGGCCCTGTCGATTTCATCCGGGGAAGAGGCGCTGAAGGAATCCGAGGCGGAGCTTGTTCTCGTCGATCCCTATGATTTCCTGGCCTCCTGGGAGGAGACCCTCCCGCTCCTCGACGAGCTTGCGAAGAGCTCGACCGTGCTCGTCTACATCTACAACAGGGCGCCGCGAGGCGGCCAGCATACACGCGATTACAACAGGTTCAGAGATCAGCTAGAACAGCTGGGATGCAGCTACGCCGCCGGGCGCATAGGAAGCGACATCGTGCTGCCGAGGGCCTTCCATGAGATGGTTCTGCTGGCCCCCCCGGGCGTAACCGGACTGCTCGAGGACGAGCTCGCCAGGGCTACACGCCAACTGGCCTGCAAGATGAGTACGGCCGGCTGCTTTGAGCGCGGCGGTCCCTGAAGGCGGCCTGGCCCAGCCTACCCGGGCATGCAGGTCGCGCGCAGACAGTCGCTGACTTCATCCAGACCCCTTGCATCGACCATCTGTCCAAGAGCCTGCAGCTGCGGAAAGATGCGCTCGATAGCGCCATTGTAGTCCTGTCCGCTCGAACAGATCGTGGCCCCGATCATGGTGATCATGAAGTCCACCGCATCCGTATGAGAATGACATTCATCCGAGGCGTGCTGGTCCGTCCCCCAACGTTCCTGCGGATTGCTTTTCACGGTATTTCTCCTCGTTTCAGTACCCGATGAAGAATACAGCAGGAAAAGGAGGACGTCGAACCGCCGTGGGCTGACATCATTCCCGGTCGATTGAAGTTCCCTTAAAACAGTC
>CAJWMA010000108.1 GCA_913042995.1 uncultured bacterium
CTGGGAAACCTCTTCCTCGACCGGGGAGGACGAGACCTCAGGGGCTGCTTCTTCCCCGATCAGCATGACCTCTGAGCAGGCCTTACAGCTCATCTTGCGGCCGGCAAATTTCTCCGGCGCCTTGTACTTGGCGCCACATCCGTTACAGATAACCTCGAGCATCTCGTTTCTCCCGTTTTCTCTATCAAGCCGCGGCTGGCCTGCGGCCTGGAAATATTCAGCTTCTTCTGGCCCGACAGATCCTCTCCCGGGCAGGCCTTGTATTATTTCACGCTCCCGTGAAGGTGTCCATCTGTTGATGGAGACCGGTTGGTGTTCTCGCCACCATGTAAACTCATGGTAATATGACAACCTCAGGCAAACAGCGACCAAAGCAAACCACCGTGAGATTGAAATGGCGGACCCGACAACCCCCGAACCAGGCCCCGAAACGTCTAGAGCCCAGGAACCCGGCGCCCCGGCCGTGAAGAACCTGTCCGACAACGACACCGCGGAGCTGTTGCGTGACTCAGCCGCGCGGCTGAAAGACGAGCTTGGAAAGGTCGTCGTCGGCCAGCACGAGGTGATCGAGCAGATGCTCATCGCCATGTTCGCCGGCGGACACTCGATCCTGATCGGGGTTCCCGGCCTGGCCAAGACCCTGCTGGTCTCTACCCTGGCGAGACTTCTCAATCTAAGCTTCAGAAGGATCCAGTTCACGCCCGACCTCATGCCCTCGGACATCACCGGCACCGACATCCTCCAGGAAGACCCGGAATCAGGCCGGCGCGGCTTCCACTTCATGAAGGGACCGATCTTCGCGAACATGCTGCTCGCGGACGAGATCAACCGTACCCCGCCGAAGACGCAGGCCGCCCTCCTTGAGGCGATGCAGGAGCGAAAGGTCACCGTCGGCCAGCAGACCGCGGAGCTGCCGTCGCCTTTCTTCGTTGTCGCCACGCAGAACCCCATCGAGCAGGAAGGCACCTACAACCTTCCCGAGGCGCAGCTTGACCGCTTTATATTTTCAATACGGGTCGGGTATCCCGAGGAAGAGGAGGAGCTCGAGATCATG
This sequence comes from uncultured bacterium, assembly GCA_913042995.1. Taxonomy (GTDB): domain Bacteria; phylum Planctomycetota; class UBA8108; order UBA8108; family UBA8108; genus UBA8108. Next base: position 1,055 of record CAJWMA010000108.1, read on the forward strand.
AAGCGCACCAGGGCGCCTGAATCGATCGAGCTGTCTCCGGTACTCTCAGAGCAGGAAATCATCCGGATCCAGGAGCTGGTTCCGGAGGTTCCGGCCGCCGACCACGTCTACCGCTTCGCCCTCAAGCTGGTGCGCCGCTCACGTCCGGAAGAGTCTGAATCCCCCGGCTACATTCGCGACAGCCTGAACTTTGGAGCGGGGCCGCGAGCGGCCCAGTACCTGATGACAGCGGCCAAGGCCAGGGCGCTTCTCCGCGGCCGCTTCCACGTCAACCTTGCGGATATCGCCCGCGTCGCTGTACCCGTTCTCTCCCACCGGCTGATCACCAACTTCAACGCGGATGCCGAAGGAATCACGCCGCAGAGCCTGGTGAACAGGCTCCTGGAGGAGCTCACCAGGGAAAATACAAAGGATTGAGCCACCGATGACGGAACTGCGGGACTTCCTCGATCCAGGCTCCGTCGCGCAGCTCGAGCGGCTGCAGGTCGTGGCCCGGAAGATCGCGGCGGGCTTCCTCAGGGGTCTCCACCGAAGCTCCGCCCGGGGCTCCTCGATAGAATACGCCGAGCACCGGCCCTATGTACCCGGCGATGACCTCAAGCACCTCGACTGGCGCAGCTACGCCCGCACCGATCGCTTCTATCTCAAGCAATTCGAGGACGAGACCAACCTGCGCGCCACCCTGGTCCTCGACACCTCAGCCTCGATGAGCTTTTCGAGCGGAGAGATCACCAAGCTGCGCTACGCATCCTGCCTGGCGGCGGCGATGGCCTATCTCCTCCTGGGCCAGCGTGACGCTGTCGGACTGGCCCTCGCGGGTGAATCACTCGAGCAGCACATTCCCCCCAGGGCCTCAGCCGAAAACCTCGCGGGTATCTACGGAGCCATGGAGAAAGCTCGGGCCGAAGGCCGGACGGACCTCTCAAAGGTTCTCAGCCAGCTCGCCGAACGCGTCGACCCAGGCTCCCTGACGATACTCATCTCCGACCTGCTCGATGACGAGCAGAAGGTGCTGTCGGGAATCTCCCAGCTGCGCCAGCGCGGCAGCGAGGTCATCGTCCTCCAGGTGCTCGACCCCTGCGAGAAGGAGCTGCCTTTCAACAGCTGGATGGTGCTGAGGGATATCGAGGATCCGTCGATCGAGATGCGCCTCGATGCCCGCCAGCTCGCCGAGCTCTACCGTGAAAACTTCATCGAGCACCAGGAGGCGATCCGCAAGGGCTGCTCGGCCGCTGAGGTCGACTACCTCTGCCTCGACACCAGCGCTCCATTCGCCAATACTCTCGGACGATTCCTCCATCTCCGGTCCAGGCAGCGATGAACCCACTCCCGGACACTTTCCACAACCCCTATCTCTGGCCGCTGCTGCTCTTCGCGCTCCTGCCGACACTCCTGTATCTCGTCGATCGGCGCAGGGCGCGGCGAATGGACTGGCCCGCGCTGCGTTTCTTTCTCACCCGCCAGCGCGCCAGGCTGAGATGGATCCGCCTGCGGGAGGCGCTCCTCATCCTGGTACGCAGCCTCGCTCTCTTCCTGGTGGTCTACGCTCTCCTGGGACCAGCCACCAGGGTCGAAAGAGAGCTCAGCTCATCGAGCTCTCTGAACCGCGGCCTGGTGCTGGTCTTCGACACCAGCTTCAGCATGTCCTACAGCCCGGCTGAAGAAGCCGGCGATCTGCTGAAGAGGGCCAAGGCGCGGGCGCGGGCGCTCCTGGATGAGCTCCGGCCGACGGACTCCGCGCTCATCGTGTCACCTCGAGCTGTCGATCGGGCGCCTGGAGATAACCTCTTCGACCTGGAGAAAACCCGCCTTGAGCTGGAGGATCTCGAGCTCGGCGGCGGCCCCTTCGACCTTCTTCACGCTATCGACAATGCGATCGGAAAGACCGCGTTGCTGTCAACCGACATACGCGAGATCTACATTTTCACCGACCACCAGGCCGACAGTCTTCCGGCCAGGGAGGAGAGGAGCCTCGAATTCCTCGCCTCAAGACTCGCCGCGCTCGATCCGGCTCCGTCCATCACGCTGGTAGATTGCGGAGCTCCAGAGACCTCCAACCACCGGATTGTCGAATTCAAGAGTGACTCACTGGTCACAGGGACCGACTCCGCCATTGGCTTTCACGCCCGGGTGGCCCCGGCTCCCGGAGCCAGCGGCCTCCATCTGAGAGTCACCGTCAATGGCGAGGTCATCGCCAGCAGGCCGCTGGAAGAGAAGGGGCCGGCCGTCCGAGAGATCTCCTTCAGCCATCGCTTCTCCAGCGCTGGAACGGCCAGGGTTAGCGCCGAGCTTGTCGGCGAAGGGGCGGGAGATGGCCTTCCCGGCGATGATGCGCGGCATCTCGTGGTCGAGGTACTCGACCGGCTCGAGGTGCCTATCATCCAGAACTCTCCCGATAAGGGACGGGCCGGCGGAGGCCACTGGCTCGACCTGGCCCTCTTTCCCAGGTATGGAGAAGGCCAGCCCCCCAAGGTCATCTTCCGGCCGGTGATTCTCGGCTCCGCCGAGAGCGGAATCCTGTCCAGGTCCAGGGTCCTCGTGCTGTCTGGAATTCCAGCAATCGAACCCCGGGAGCTGGAGCTTATCGAAAACTTCGTCCGCAGGGGAGGCGGTCTCCTGGTCTTCGCCGATGCGGAAACCGATCGGCTCTTCGCCAACGACCGGCTCTGGCAGGGGGGGAGGGGACTTCTTCCCGCCGCGCTGCTGAAGCGACAGAAGGCGGAGACTGGCGAAGCCTACCACCCTGTCGCGGTGAACCTCGAGCATCCGGTCCTTTCGGTCTTCAAGGGGGTCTCAGAAGCGGACCTGGACCGGCTGGCGATAAGAAGCTGCTGGACAACCGGACCGGTAAAGGAAAAGGCGGTCATCCTTTCGAAAACGAGCGGAGGGTCGCCCTGGATCATCGAACATTCACTCTCCGATGGCAGGATCATCTTCTTCGCCACCGGGGCGAACCCCGCCGACACCGACCTGCCGCGCACCCCGCTCTTTGTTCCCCTCCTCCACAGGTTGATCCGCTACCTGGCCCTGGGTTCCTCTCTCGCCATCGGCTGCAACCAGGGAGGGAGCCTGGAGGTGGAACTCGAGACCGGCGAACGGAATGCGGAAATTCGCCTCACCCTGCCGGATGGAGAAACCGAGAAAATCGCCGACTCCGCCGAGACCGGAAAAAGAGGTGTCTCCTGGCGGAAAACCGCGCAAACCGGGTTCTATTCCTTCGACATCGGCCAGGAGAACAACGACAAGCGGACTGTAACCCTGGCGGTCAATATGGATCCCGCTGAATCGAACCTCGAGCGAATCGATGCCGATTCCCTGGAGTTGCTGGAGCGAAAGCTCGGGGCCGACAGGTTGAGACACTCCCAGGACCGGAACGGCCTCCGGCAGAGCGTCATCGTCGAGTTCGAGCACTGGCCCTACGCCCTCCTGGCCGGCCTGCTCCTCCTCTTGTGCGAGCTTGTTCTTCTCAGGGGATTCGCCTCGTCGAGAGCGCCGCAGCAGGCAGGAGGCTCCTCATGACCCTCGTCACAGGGTGGCTTCCACTGTGGGCTCTCCCCCTCCTGTTTGCCGCCGCTGCCGGCGCCTCGATCGTTCTCTACAGGACCGACCGCCGCAGCTGTGGGCGCCTGGGAGGCTGGACCTTGACCCTCCTGCGGCTTCTTCTCCTGGGCACCATCATCTTCATACTCCTCGACCCCGCCCTGGTAGAGACGGCCACCGAACAGAAACGCGGCGACGTCCTGCTGATCGTAGACACATCCGCAAGCATGGGGTTGGAGGATGTCGAGGGCGCGACCGCCCCCATCTCCAGGATAGACGCGGTCCGCGGCCTGCTCTCATCTCCCTGGCTTGAAGACCTCGAGGCCCGCTTTGATCTGTCCCTTCATTCCCTGGCGGATACCATCGAGCCCCTGGAAGGGCCGAACAGCCTCTCGCTCGACAACATCGGAAGAACAGACCTGGGGACTCCACTCCTGCAGAAAGCCCTGAGAGCGCGGCGTGAAGATCTGGCGGGAATCATCCTGGTAACGGATGGACATCACAATGCCCCCGAAGATCCCCGGGAAGCCGCCCGCTCACTTGGCGCCCTTGGTATTCCCATCGTCGCCCTGGGAGTCGGCAAAACCGAGCGTCCCCCGGACCTCGTGCTCAAGGCCCTGGAGGCGCCCCGCAGGGTCTTCAGAGGAGATGAAATCAGCGCTGAGATCACTCTTCAGAACACGGGTATCGAGACCGCGGAGGTCAAGGTGAATGTCCTCGAGGGCGGGAAGGAGCTGGCCTCCTTTCTCATCGACGAGCTCCCGGGAACGGAAATCTCCCACTGGCCGCTTCGGTTCACGATGGACGAACCCGGCAGGCACAAGCTGAGCATCGGCTTCGAGGGTGTCAAGGGAGAGGCTCTCAAGGAAAACAACCGGCGCGAGACCTGGCTGGAGGTTCTCGATGACGAGGCCAGGGTGCTCTATCTCGAGGGCTCGCCCAGATGGGAATACCGCTACCTGAAGAATACCTGGGACCGGGATGACAAGATCTCCCTCGACTCTCACCTGGTACCCGCTCCTCCGAGAAGAAAGCTGCCGCCGGATTTCCCGACAAGCCCTGAAGAGCTTGCCCGATACGATGCCGTTATACTTGGAGACGTCGAGCCGGAACTCTTTGACGGGCATCTGCGGAAAAACCTGCGTGAGTACGTGGAGGCGAGAGGAGGAACCCTGGTCCTGGTGGCCGGGCCGGATGCAATGCCGGCGTCCTGGGCTGGAACCTCCCTGGAGGAGCTGCTGCCGGTAAAGCTGGCATCTCCGCCGCCAGGCCGAGGGCTGGGGGCACAGCTGGCCCGGGACGGGGCGGCGCTCTCCCTGACGGCCGCGGGGGAAGAGGCCGAGCTCTGCAGGCTTCTTCCAGGGCGGCAGAGAAACCTCGAGCTCTGGGAGCTGCTTCCGTCGCCCCGGTGGTATCATCCGGCGGCCGGCATCGTGGGGGGAAGCCGCCTCCTGGTCACAGCGGGCGAGGAAAAGGCTCCGGTGCTCGCGTCCCGGAAGTTCGGAACCGGCAAGGTTTTCTACAGTGGAATCGACTCAACCTGGAGATGGCGGCTGCGCTTCGGCGACCTGCTCTACAGAAGATTCTGGGGAGCGGTTATTCGCTGGGCTGTATCCGAACAGCTGAACGCAGCCGACAGCCTGGCGCGCCTGGGAACCAACAAGGCGGTCTATCGTTTTCCCGAAGACATCGAGATCTCCGCGCTCCTCGAGAATCACGACGGGCAGGCCGCCTCCGGGAGCCTGGTCGACGCGGTCATCCGGCCGCTCTCCTCTCCTCAGAAACAGCTTCGGCTGCGGCTCAGGCCCGTTCCCGAAAGCGGCGGACGCTACCAGGGCATCCTCCCGGCCTCTCAATACGCGCCCCTTCTCGAAGACACAGGCCTGGCCGCGGCGGAAAAGACCGGCGGCTTCCGCGAGTTTGAGCTGACGCTCGATGTCTCGACCATCGCAGGCTATTCGTCCAGCCCGGACCGGGCCAGGATCCTCTTCGCCATCGAGCCGCCGACCCAGGATGAGACTCTCGACATCTATTGCGACAACGAGAGCCTGGAGGACATCGCCAAGCTTTCCGGAGGCGTCTACCTCCACCTGTCCGAGGCCGCGAACGCCATCGAACGTCTGCCCGAAAAAACACGTACAATTGAGCGGACCTATACCTATGCCGCCCTGGACCACCCCTGGATCCTCGCGATACTCCTCGTCTCCCTGCTGGTAATGGAATGGGTTGCGAGGAAAACACTGAAGCTGGTATAGATCCTTGCCGAAGCACAGAGAGGAGGCTCCCTTCAGCCCCGTGAAAACATTTTGAAGATGATCGCCTCCCGATCCGTATCTCTTTCTACAGGCGGCTGGAGTCGTCCTGGTTTCTCACTCGCAAACCCCACAGGGCAGGAACGGAACAAACCATATGAAGGGAATCCTGCTCGCCGGCGGCTCCGGCACCCGCATGTTGCCGCTCACCGCGTCGCTCAACAAACAGCTGCTGCCGGTCTACAACAAGCCGATGGTCTACTACCCCCTGTCGACCCTGATGCTGGCCGGGGCCAGGGAGGTGCTGGTGATCACCTCACCCGGCGACCGCCAGCTCTTTGAGCGCCTGCTGGGCGATGGTTCGAAACTTGGAATCTCCATCCGCTACGCGGCCCAGGAGCGGCCCGGCGGGATCGCCGAGGCCCTGATCATCGGAGCCGACTTCGCGGCAGACGAGCGGGTCGCCCTGGCCCTGGGCGACAATGTCTTCTACGGAGCAGGCTTCGCCGATTGTCTCGACCGAGCCGGCAGGCGGCAGGAGGGCGCCGCCGTATTCGCCTGCGAGGTCGAAGACCCCGAACGCTTCGGGATCGTGGAACTTGACGGCGGCGGCGCGCCGGTGAGGCTTGTTGAGAAGCCGGCCGAGCCCGCCTCCAACCTGGCGGTAACCGGCCTCTATTTCTACGACAGCCAGGCGGTCGAAATCGCCCGCTCCCTGGAGCCTTCCGCGCGCGGCGAGCTGGAGATTACCGACGTCAACCAGGCCTATCTCGACAGGGGACAACTGCGGGTAGAGACTCTACCGGAGGACACCCGGTGGCTTGACACGGGAACCCACGAATCGCTGCTCCAGGCATCCACTGAGATCATGGCCTTCGAAAAAAGCCGCTCCTCGCTGGCTGGTTCCATCGAGGAGACCGCCTTCCGGATGGGGCTCATCGATCGCGGCCAGCTCAAGGCGCTGGCCGAGGAGCTGAAGGGAAGCGATTACGGACGCCTTCTGCTCGAGCGTGCCGTCCAGGAGTAATCTCAGGCGGCCTCAGATGTCGCCGAGGGTGTGACGCCGGCCAGCGTTCTCCTCGCGCAGGTATTGAAGCAACGGTTCGAAATAATCGAGCATCGCCTCCGCGCTGATATCCTCTCCAATGCTCTCCTGCAGGACTGTACGCCAGTCCCGGGTCGCTCCGAGCTTCAGGATGGAGCCGAGAAAGGCGCCGATCTTCTTGTTGCCGTAGTAGTTCGTATTGCGCGGCTCCTGGTCCAGGATCTTCCGCGCGATGTGACGATGGAACTGGTGCAGAAGGATATAAGAGATCGCGTAGTCGTAGTATTGAGCGGCATCGTTGTTGATGTGGGTCTTGGAGGCCGCATCACAGAACTCCTCACCCCGCTCGACCGGCGGACTGATACCCTGGAACTCGGCCGCGTACTTCCACCACCTCTCGTTGTAGCTCGAAACAGGAAGAGCGGCGGCGTAGAGATCGTGCTCGAAGTGGGTCATTGTTCCCGTGGAGAAGGGAATGAAGACGACAAAATCGAGAGCCTCCTTGAGCAGAGTCTGGATCTCGTCAACCCTGGCATCGGCGGGCACCAGCCCGCGCCCCTGCAGAAACCCTTTCTGCATCGAGGCCAGCCCGAGCAGGCTCCCGATCGCCTCGTGGAAGCCCCGGTTGGCTCCCTCCCTCAACAGCGGCGGCACCCGGGGGCTGGTGTACTCGATGTAATAGTAGATGTGCCCGAGCTCATGGTGGGTCGTCTCCCACCAGCGGGCGTTGGGTTCGACGCTCATGAGACAGCGAACATCTTTCTGCAGATCCATATGCCACGCGCTGGCATGGTTGTTCTTCTTGTAGGCCGTCCCCTCGGGCAGAGGATAGAGGCTCGATCGCTTGTAGAAGCTCCCGGGAAGCGGCTCGAAGCCGAGGCTGACGTAGAAATCTTCCGCCTGGCGAACCAGCCGTTCGGGTTTGAAAGAAGAGAGCGTACCGTCAAGATCGAAACCCTCGACCTTGACCATGGCGCCCCAGCTTTGTCCCCAGCGGTTGGGAAGCCAATGGGCCGGAAGCAGCTCCGGCACGTCCTTGCCGAACTTCTTCGCCAGTCGATAGCGGGCCCAGGTATGAAGTTCCCGGTAGAGAGGACGCAGTTCGCGGGCGAAGCGGCGCATCTGCTCCATCATCTCAGGAACGGTCATGCCGTAATCGGAGACCTGGTATTGGAAAAAATCCTTATAGCCCAGCGCCTGCACGGTCTGGTTGCGAAGCGAGACCAGGCCCGCGAGACCCTTCTTGAGTCCCTTGCCGACCTCCTTCGAAGAATTCCAGGCGGCCAGGCGAACCTGTTCGTCATCCTCCTCCTCGAGAATCCGATCGATCTCGTTGGTGGTCACGGACTTGCCATCGATCTTGAAATCAAAGCCAAAGAGAGCCTCGGTCTGCGCGGCATCCGCCTTGATACGCGCCTTCACAAGCCCGGGCATGGTCTGCGGGTTTCTCGCCGCCGCGTAGAGGATCGCCTTGAGCTGGCGCACCTGCAGGTCGTTTAACCCGGCACGGCCCTCGAGGTACCTCCGCGCCTTCTCGATGACCTCGACCGAACCGGTAAACTCGGCCACCTTTCCCTCGGCCTCCTCGTAGGCCTTTGAGTTGCTGTTGTCTCCATCGACGATCTTCGTATTGAGGCTCCAGTCAGCCTCGGCGGATTTCGCCTGGAGCCCGAGGTAGGTCTCGGTATAGGACGCGAGAAAAGAATCAACCTCGTTGACCAACTCGCCCTGGACCGCCGGCTGGGTACAGCAACTGCAAAGAAGGGCGAGGGGAATGCAAAGCAGGAAGTATTTCACTGGTCAGAACCTCTTGGATGAGTGCGTTGAATGAAAAGAGCCGGCCAGGGCCGACAGGGTAGAGTACTCCTGGAGAAAATAAATGGGAAGCCTCCTAGGTCAGCACCCCGGTAAGCCAGGAGGAAATATCGGCGATTTCCTCCGCGCAGACCGAATGCTGCATCGGGTACTCCCTCCACTCGATCTCGTAGCCCTGCGCCTCGAGCGCCTGCCGCGAGAGCTGACCGCCTTCATAGGGAACAACCGGATCCTGCGTTCCGTGGGCCATGAAAATCGGACAGTCTCCATTGGCCGGGTTAGCCTCCGATTCAAGCTGTTCAGGCAAGGTGAGGTAGGTCGAAAGGGCCATGATGCCGGCAAGCCTGCGGGGATGGCGTACCCCGGCCTGCAGCGCGATCGCGCCGCCCTGTGAAAAACCCGCCAGGACGATCCGCTCCTCGCTCACCCCGCGCGAGACCTCGCGCTCCACCAGGGCCCGCACCTGCGTCTCAGAGGTCCGCAACCCCTCGATGTCTTCATCCCGGCGAATATCCATCCCGAGAATGTCGTACCAGGCGCGCATGACCATCCCCCCGTTGATGGTAACCGCCCTCTCGGGCGCGTGGGGAAAGATAAAGCGAACCGCCAGATCCTCGGCCAGGCCCAGCTCGGGAACGATCGGCTCGAAGTCGTGACCATCCGCTCCAAGGCCGTGAAGCCAGATAATAGAAGACCTCGCAGGCGCCGACGGCTCTCGCTCAACGCATTCAAGCAGTTCATCACTCATATGATTTCTTCCAACAAGTAGAGGTTTTGACCCGAGAAAGAATAGACACTGCGGACAGAAGTAACAAAATGTCCCTGCGAAAAAAAAAACGAGAGCTGCCATGTCCTATAAAAACCTGAAGAGCTGCGTCACTGACCTCGAGCGCAATGGTCACCTGGTGCGTGTCACCGCGGAGGTGGATCCCTGCCTGGAGCTGGCCGAGATCCAGCGGCGGCTCTATGCGGCGGAGGGACCCGCCGTTCTCTTTGAAAACATCAAGGGTTCGCCCTTTCCCGCGCTAGCCAATCTCTTCGGCACCCCGGACCGCTGCAGGTTCCTGTTTCGCGGCACGCTCGAGCGGGTTCGCAAGATTCTCCAGCTCAAGGCCGATCCGGCCGCCGCCCTCAGGCACCCCTTCACCTTCGCCTCGGCTCCGCTCACAGCCTGGAGATCGCTGCCGAAGAAGGCCTGGGGAGGGGCGGTGCTCGCCAACCGCACGACCATCTCACAGCTACCGGCGATCAAGAGCTGGCCCGATGATGGCGGCCCCTTCATCACGCTGCCGCAGGTCTATACCGAAGACCCGCGGCAGCCGAAAGCGCTGACCTCGAACCTCGGCATGTACAGGATCCAGCTCTCCGGCAACGACTACGCGACCGACAGCGAGGTCGGCCTCCACTACCAGATCCACCGGGGCATTGGAGTTCACCATGCCGCGGCCATCGAACGGGGGGAGCCCCTGAAGGTGAGCATCTTCATTGGCGGCCCGCCGGCTCACACCCTCGCCGCCGTGATGCCAATGCCGGAAGGCCTCAGCGAGCTGGTCTTCGCCGGCATGCTGGGCGGCCGCCGCTTCCGCATGGCGCGCAAAAACGGCTACGCCATCTCAGCCGACGCGGACTTCTGCATCGTCGG
>CAJWMA010000109.1 GCA_913042995.1 uncultured bacterium
GCCGTGGCCATGGGCGCCACCGATGGCCTGGTGCGAAACGCAGATGTTGTCGATACCGGAGCGCCCATCTCGGTGCCGGTCGGGGATGAGACCCTGGGCCGGGTATTCAACCTGCTGGGCGACCCGGTCGACAAGGGGGAGGCGCTCAAGACGAAGGAGCGCCGCCCGATTCATGCCGATGCGCCGGAATTCGACCAGCTGAGCCCGAGGACCGAGGTCTTCGAGACAGGTATCAAGGTTGTCGACCTGCTCACTCCCTATTCCAAGGGTGGTAAGACCGGCCTCTTCGGCGGCGCGGGATTGGGCAAGACGGTCCTGATCCAGGAATTGATCAACAACGTCGCCACCAAGCACGGCGGCTACTCGTGTTTCGCCGGAGTGGGCGAGCGTACCCGCGAGGGTAACGACCTGTGGAACGAGATGAAGGATGCGGTGATTGAGCAGCCGGATGGTACGACCACCTCCGTCCTCTCGAAAACAGTTCTCGTGTTCGGCCAGATGAACGAGCCGCCCGGAGCGCGTCTCAGGGTGGCGCTCTCGGCGCTGACCATGGCGGAGTATTTTCGCGACCAGAGCGGCTCGGACGTGCTGCTCTTCGTCGATAACATCTTCCGTTTCTCCCAGGCGGGTTCCGAGGTGTCGGCCCTTCTCGGCCGTATGCCCTCGGCGGTAGGCTACCAGCCCACCCTGGCCACGGAGATGGGTGAATTGCAGGAGCGGATCACCTCGACCAAGGACGGCTCGATCACCAGTGTGCAGGCGATCTACGTTCCGGCCGATGACCTCACAGACCCGGCTCCGGCCACCGCCTTCAGCCACCTCGACGCGATCACGGTGCTCGACCGGTCGATCTCCGAGAAGGGTATCTACCCGGCGATCGATCCGCTGAAGTCCTCCTCGCGAATCCTGACCGCCGAGCACGTGGGCGAAGAGCACTACGCGATCGCCCAGAGGGTTCTCCAGATCCTGCAGCGCTACAAGGACCTGCAGGACATCATCGCGATTCTCGGTATGGATGAGCTGAGCGAAGACGACAAGGTGCTGGTTGAGAGGGCGCGGCGTATCGAGCGTTTCTTCTCGCAGCCTTTCGCCGTCGCGAAGGCCTTCACCAACCTCGATGGCAAGTACGTTCCTATCCAGGACACCGTGCGCAGCTTCAAGGAGCTGGTCGAAGGGAAATGGGACCACCTCCCGATGGGAGCCTTCATGTATGTCGGCAGCATCGAAGAGGCTGTCGAGAAGGGCGAGAAGCTCCTGGCCGAGGATAATTGATCAGATGCCGCTTGATTGCACCGTTACCACACCCGAAGAGCTGGTTTTTGAAGGCGCCGTCGAATCGGTGACCGTACCGGCCGCTGATGGAGAGATGGGCTTTCTCCCCAGGCACGCCCCGCTTGTCGGGAGCCTCGGCTTTGGTGAATTACGGGTCGCCTCCGGAGACGGCGCCAAGGAGGCCTTCTTTGTCAATGGAGGCTTTGTCCAGGTGGTGGATGGCCGTGTTACGGTCCTCGCGGTCGAGGCCCAGGCCGTGGCTGACCTCGATGCCGAGTCCGCGAAGGCGGACCTTTCCGAGCTCGAGAGCTCGCCTCCGGAGTCGGGTTCGAGTGTCGAGGATCGCGAGAAGTACTCCCGCGCGCTTTCCGTTGCCCGGGCCCGGCTGAAGATTTCCGAGCGTGGCTGAGCTTCCTGCAGTGGAGCGCGCCGCGGGCTCGCTCGGGGCGCGTGAGGCGATGCTGTTCCGTCCGGTATTGAGATACCCGGTCTGTTTGACGCCGCCTGACCCAGCCGTGGGGCCGAAATGAGATTCTCTGAGATATACTCCGCCGCGGATTCCCCGGTCATCTCTTTCGAGGTCTTTCCTCCGAAGAGCGCTCGGGGGATGGACAGCCTGCGGGAGGTGTTGCCGAACCTGGTCGCCCTGGGTCCTCGCTTCATGACGGTTACCTATGGCGCGATGGGGACCACGAGAATCCGCACGGTGGAGATCGCCGCGATGATCCACAATGAATTCGAGCTCGAGTGCGCCTGCCACCTGACCTGTGTCGGCGCTCACAGCGACCAGATCGACGCGCAGCTCGATCACATCCGCCGTCACGGGATCGAGAACATTGTCGCCTTGCGAGGCGATCCGCCCCGGGGGCAGGACAGCTTCCAGGCGGTCAAGGGCGGCTTCTCCTACGCCAACGAGCTTGTCGAGCACATACGCTCGAGGGGCGGCTTCGATATCGCCGTTGGCGGTTACCCGGAGAAACACGTCGAGGCGCCGGACATGGAGACCGACCTTGCCAATCTTGCGAGGAAGGTTGAAAGCGGGGCTGACGTCGTTATCACCCAGCTTTTTTACGACAACGAATGCTTCTTCCGGTTCCTGGAGGAGGTTCGCAAGAGAGGGCTCACCTGCCCCGTAATTCCAGGCTTGTTGCCGATTCATTCCCAGGCGCAGGTGGAAAAGATCGCCGGGCTCTGCGGGGCCGAGATCCCGGCCGAGCTGCAGCGCCGCCTGGAGGCGGCCGGCGACGATTCGGAGGCCGCGGCCGAGGTCGGGGTGGACTGGTGCATCGAGCAGTGCTCGGGTCTCCTGGAGGCCGGTGTCGAGGGAATTCACTACTACGTGCTCAACAAGGCCGGGGTCATGGAGAAGGTCATTGCCGGTCTGCGCTCTCGGGAGCTTCTTATATAAGAAGGACCCATGCGACGCTCGCCGATGGCTGTGAACACGGAGGGTTGGCTTCGGGGGTTCACGTCAGGGCGCCGATGGGTCCGGCCAGGAAAGGCTGTTGGATTGGCTGAAGGATTCAAGTTCCCGGGCGGCCGGAGCCGCCCGGAACAGAGAAACGGTATCGAGGTTCCCAGTTCAGAGTTGTTAGAAGATTCAGCCGGGCGTTTTTCCGGCCGACAAGGCCGGGGCGCCTGAAGCTGATGATCCTTCTCCTAACTCCCGTAACAAGTACTCTTCGTGGGAGCGCCTTTCTTTAATCGCAATTGTTGTTCCGTTTGGGAGAAAATCGTCACGCCTACCTAAATCGTAGTTTTAAAAGGCCTTAGAGGAGCGGCGTGTTGGTGCCCGGTTTTCCCGCAATGTAAAGAGCGCTTGGCATCGTGTCCTGCCCGCCCGACTCGGGAGGACGCTGGAGAGCCGGCGGTTTCCCGCTGGAGCGCGTGCAGACATTCGACCCCATGCTGAATATAATCTTTTTCCCCGGTTTTCGCTGTTGAGGGCGCCGGTGTATTTTTTTTACAGGTAAGAGCCTGGAAGATGAAGCAGGTCGAACTCGAAATTCCTTCTGAAGCGGCGGGCTTTCTCCGAGAAGCCATCGCCCAGGCTGGCGGGAACGAGGTCTATTTCCTGGGGAAGGTACGCTGGGACGAGTCCCAGGCGGTTGCCAGTCTCGCAGAGGTCGAGGTCTTCGCCCGAGGTAACAACGTCTCGGCGCCGGCCATTGTCGCCGGGGCCGAGAGCTGGGACCTGGCGATCCACAACCACCCGGGCGGCGATCTGCAGCCCAGCCAGGCCGACCTGGCCGTGGCCTCCGAGCTGGGTAACCGGCAGGTGGGTTTTGTCATCATCGACAATGAGGCGACGCGAAATTACCTCGTGGTCAAGCCGTTCATCCGTGACGAACACCAGCCAGTGGATATTGAGGAGGTGCGCGGCATTCTCGGTCCCGGGGGAGTGCTCTCGAAACGGCTCGATGGTTTTGAGAGCCGTGAGGGCCAGGTAGAGATGGCTGTCGAGGTGGCCCGCTCGCTGAACGAGAGCCGAGTGGTCGCCGCGGAGGCCGGCACCGGGATTGGCAAGAGCTTCGCCTACCTGGTGCCGAGCATTCTCTGGGCGGTCAAGAACAGGCAGCGGGTGATCGTCTCCACCGGCACCATCAACCTGCAGGAGCAGCTGGTGTCGAAGGATCTTCCCTTTCTCGCGGGAATCCTGCCGGTCGATTTCGAGTTCGCGCTCATCAAGGGACGCTCCAACTACGCCTGCAAGCGCAGGGTCAAGGAGGCTCCTGAGCAATTTGACCTGGTCCCGGAGGATACGGAGGACCAGGAGATGCTTCGGGATCTCATCGAGTGGGCCAATATCTCCGGGGATGGCAGCCTCGCGGATCTCTCCTGGAAGCCGCCCCGGCAGGTCTGGGAGAAGATTCTTTCGGAGACCGACAAGTCCCTCAAGGTCAACTGCGAGTTCTACCAGGAGTGTTTCTATTACCAGGCGAGGCGGAAGGCGAGCCGCTGCCAGGTGGTGGTCGCCAACCATCATCTCTTCTTCGCCGATCTCGCGGTGAGGAGGCAGACCGGGGATTACCAGCTCGACCTGATCCTGCCGGGCTATTCCAGGGTGGTCTTTGACGAGGCCCAGCATCTCGAGGATGTCGCCAGCGAGCATCTCGGCGCCCGGTTCTCCAGGCGCGGTATTCGCCAGCGCCTGGGACGGATGAGGGCCATGCGAAAGGACCGGGGCACCCTGGTGCTGCTGGCGAGAAAACTGCGCCAGAACAGCGACCCCGTGGCGGCTGAGTCCATCGAGAAGGACTACGCTGTTCAGCTGCGCGATATCGCTATCTCCATTGATGACCAGTTTGGCGACCTGGAGGAATTGCTGAAGGCCCAGTGGCTGTCCCTGGAGGAACGCTCCGGGGGGGGCTCGAGCCGTACGATGCGCTACCAGCCGGATCCTGAGCGTTGGGATCTCTGGAATTCCATCCGGGACTACCTGCTTGGAATCCGCGGCGACCTCGAGCAGATCTGCCGCCTGAACGACAAGGCGCGCGCGACTGTCGAGAACTCGACTGTCCACGAGGATGTTCAGCGGAGTGTCCTGCTCGAATTGGAGAGCTTCGGCAACCGCATGGCCGCGACTCTCGCCGGTTTCTCCCGCTTCAATGATCTCAAGGATGATTCCCAGGTGCGCTGGCTTGACTACCGCGAGGCCCGGGGACGAGAGGACGGAGCGGCCCTCGGATTCTCCGTCGCCCCGATCTCGATTGCTGACGACCTGCGCGACGCGCTATTTGATGTGCTGGATGCGGTGGTCCTCACCTCGGCCACGCTCTCGGTCGCCGGGCGTCCTGATTTTCTCGGTAAGAGGCTGGGCTTTCTCGAGCTCCCCGCCGACCGCTTCTCCTTCAAGCGTTTCGAGTCGCCCTTCGACTTCAAGCGCCAGGCCCTGATGGTGGTTCCGACCGATCTGCCCGCCCCTGACCAGGGGGGCTACGAGGAGGGCCTGCCGGAGGTTCTCTTTGACCTGTTGAAGGCCAGCAAGGGAAGAGCCTTTGTGCTCTTCACCTCCTACGCCCTGCTTGGCAGGATGTACAAGCGTCTCGAGAAACCTCTCCTGGAGCTGGGCTTTCATCCTATGGCCCAGGGCCAGACCCAGCGCTCCGAGCTGCTCGAGAGGTTCTCCAGCAGCGACAATGGAGTGCTTTTTGGAACGGACAGCTTCTGGGAGGGAGTCGATGTCAGGGGGAGCGCGCTCGAGCAGGTCATCATTACCCGGCTGCCGTTCAGGGTTCCGACCGAACCCCTGCAGGAGGCTCGTCTCGAGGAGCTGACCGCGAAGGGAATCAACGCCTTCAAGAACTATACGATTCCCCAGGCTGTTCTTCGTTTCAAGCAGGGCTTCGGCCGCCTGGTTCGCTCGAAGACGGACCTGGGAGTGATCTCGGTTCTTGACCAGAGGATCCTCACTCGGCGCTACGGAAAAACCTTCATGGAATCCCTGCCGCCGGTTGACTGCTTCGCCTCATCCAGCGCGGCGGTGGTGGAGAGGGTGGAAGAGTTCTTTCGCGTCACCAGGGGAGAGGAGACTTGAAATCATGATGGACCAGGAAGGAGCCGCGACGCGTTTCGGGAGGGTCATCCTCGCCGCCGGGCAGGCGGCGCGGATGGGGCAGCCGAAGGCGCTGCTGCCCTTCGGAGAGCAAAGCGTGATCGAGCTGGTTTTCGCCGCTGGGGCGGCCGTGACCGGGACCAGCGTCGTGGTGGTAAACCCCGCCCTCGCTGATGTGCTGCAGGCCTTTCTGCCTGCAGGGGAGCGGGGGGTCGAGCTGGTGGTGAACGCGGATCCGGCCAGTGAGCAGATCGATTCGCTCAAGCTGGGTCTTGAGAGGCTGGCCGAGCTGCCGGGAGGGGGCGCCGAGTGGTTTTTCATTCATCCGGTTGATTATCCTCTCGTGGGCGAGGCCGACTACCGCGCTCTCGCCGAGGCCGCTGTCTCCGAGCAAGGTGAGGGAGCCGACCTCCTGCAGCCGGTCTGTGGGGAGCGCCGCGGTCATCCGATCCTCTGCCGGGGGGCCCTGGCCGGCAGCTTTCTCGAGCTGGAGGAAGGCCAGACGGCCCGGGACGTGGTTCGCTCCGCGAAGGTTCAGTACGTTTCCTCGGCCAACCCGGGGGTGGTGGATGATCTCGACACTCCGGAAGATTACTCCCGGCTGCTCGCCGTGCTGGAGAGAGGGGATCAGGCCTGATCCCGCGTCTTCTCTTCTTCTCGCAGCGAGTCAAACTTTTCCAGCAGCGTCTCGACTGGAGCGGCATCGATGGGTGAGGCTCCCGCGTGGCTGTGGCGGACAAAGCCGCAGCGGTCGATGATGAAGCTCGCCGGCCGCGCGACATTGACGGCTCCCCAGGAGAATTTCTGGAAGACTCCGAAGGCCCGGCTCGCTTCAATGTGGGCATCGATGAGCAGGCTGAAGGGACAGGTCCCCGCGTCGAGGAACTTACCCGCGCCGTCGGTGTCCTCGCAGGAAACGACCAGGGGGGTTCCCTGGAGCTCGCGGAACCGATCCCTGGAGGCGGCCAGCTCTGCGATCCGTTCCCTGGAGGCCGGATCCCAGGTGCCGCGGATGAACTCCAGCAGGACAGGTCCCTTCAGGAGGGTCGGGTGCAGCGAGATCTCGACATCATGGGGGGTCTTGAGGGTAAAATCCGGGGCGGGATCCCCCTGTACCAGATGTTGCCGCATTGAGAGACTCTCCTTTCCTCGCTCCTCCCCAAGGATAGACAGATGCGGTTCCTGTCTCAATCGCTTATCGCCGAAAGATTCTTCAGATGATGGCGCTGGCGGTGAGGCGCGCTCCGCAGTACTCCCCTGCTGTCCGGGTGATCTCTTCGAGTACGGAGTTGATATAACGGCGAGGGTTCTCGGAGGGGGACCAGCAGACCGCGAGCGCTCGCCTGGTTTCGGAGGTGACCCGTGTCCTGTGAGAATCATGGCTGGGATTGCCGAAGGGGCCTTCCTGGTCGACACAGACGAAGCGGCCCTCCAGGTTCATCGGGCGGTCATGGATCGCCTTGAATTCTTCACCGGGCCGGCCGACCCGCACGGCGATCGGCGGGCTGATGGCGTCCCAGTCGTAGAGTCCCAGGGGGCATTGCAGCTTGAGACTGACCAGGTTGATGCAGTCAACCAGCCTGTTGATGCTGGGGAGGGGCTGCTCTTTGAGAACTCTGCGCAGGAGCCGCTCAGAGCTTGGGCGGTCCCTGGTGGGGTCCACTCCAATGCGGCGATAGAGCTTCCTGGTGCGCGCGACAGCCTCGAGCTCTGCGGGTTTGCGATTCGCGCAGCTGAGCCGCAGCTCTCCGCAGAGCTCCTCCAATTCGAGCCCCAGTTCAGCTGAGGGGGGGCCATTCGTTATGTCGTCGAGGAAGACCACGCCGAGGCGAAGGAAGTTCCGGAGGGTGCCGGAAATCTCTAATTGTTCAGGTTGCATGGATGGAAGGCTCCAATCTCGCGGCATTTTACTCTTCACCCGCGGCTCGATCGGGAAAATCCCGCAAATAAACCAGGTTTGTTCCGCGCGCCCCCGGGGTGGAGGAATCTTCTTTTGAGTTCTCGAACCCGGGCTGGAAAAAAGGTAAAAAGTGACCCATGAGCACGGAGGATGACATCGAGGCGGATTCCGGTATGGCCGGTAGCGCTCCTCGCACTCGGACCGAGGCGCTGATTCATCTTCTTGGAGATGATGACATCGATATTCGTTCCCAGGTCTGGGGCCATCTCGAGAAGCTGGGCAAGGAGGCGCTCGAGAGCGCTGAGGCGGCGGCGGAAGCTTCCGATGACCCGGAGGTGAAGAGGCAGGCAGGGCGTTTCGCGCTCGAATACCATCGCCGGGAAGTGTTCAAGGAGTGGCTTCAGTTCTGCCGGGGTCCCGCTCCGGATCTCGAGACAGGAGCTCTTCTCATCGCCCGAAGTGAATACCCCGAGCTTGACCCGGGGGTCTGTTCCAGGGCCCTGGATGAATTCGCCTGCGCGCTCGAGAGCCGCTCGGAAACAACGACCGGCGTCGATGCCCGCCTGGCCTCTCTCGTCGAGCTCTTGTCGAAGGATGCCGGCTTCAAGGGTAACGAGGAGGGCTATTACGAGGCTGACAACAGCTACCTGAACAGGATCCTCGAGACGAAGCTGGGCATCCCCATCAGCCTCTCGGTGCTCTACCTGCTCGTCGCCCGTCGTTGCGGCCTGCCTCTTCACGGGGTCGCTCTTCCAGGGCATTTCATCCTGAAGTTCGATTCCGCGGAAACCGGTAAGCAGGCGGAGAAGTTTCTCGATCCCTTTCATGGCGGCCGCCTGCTTACCGTCAGGGAGTGCGTCGAGCTGCTCGAATCAAGCGGCGAGAGCTTCCGCGATGAGCTCCTCGAGGCGGTAGACGACCGGGTGATTCTCTGTCGAATGCTTGGCAACCTGCTCAATATTTACCATGGCGGCAGCGACAGGCGGCGCATGAACCGGGTTGCCGCGATGCTCAAGCTTCTGCAGGATCCGCGCGATTGAGGGCGGCCGGAGGGCTGTCGCCTCAGATCTCGAAGGTCTCAGGTCCCTTGGGGAAGCTCGTCAGGTTGTGATGCCCATCCTCGGTAACAACCAGGAGATCCTCGATGCGAACTCCGCCAACGCCGGGGTAGTAGAGCCCGGGCTCGATGGTGATAACATGGCCGGCCTTGAGCTCGTGGCCGACCTTGCCAAGTCTCGGGTTTTCGTGGATATCGAGTCCTACGCCGTGGCCCGTTCCATGGAAGAAGCCCACCTTGCTGCCATCGCGCTCCTCGGTCCTGCTGCCGCGCTCTTCAAACAGCTCGACGATGCCCTGGTGGATCCGCTTTCCACAGGCGCCGTCCTCGAGCTCCTTGATGGCCCAGTCCTGGGCGGCAAATACGTCCTGGTAGAGCTTCCTCGCCTCTTCGGATGCCTCGCCCCGGACCACCGTGCGCGTCATGTCGCCCCAGTAGCGGGTCTCGGCCGATTGGGGAAAGATATCGATGATGATCGTCTGGTTGGCCGGTATGGGACCCGTTCCGCGGTTGTGGGGGTCGCAGCACTGGTCCCCGGCCGCGATGATGATGTCCTCCGCCTGGCAGCTCCTGTCGAGCAGCAGCTTCTGGGCCATTACGCGCAACCGCTCTGAGGTCACCACCTCACCGTCGTGATAGAGCAGCTCCTCCCTGATCTCGCTCGCGCGCAGGGTCTCGATGACGAGAGCCATCGCCTCCTCACCGGCCCTCTGGCTGCTCGCGATGTACTCGATCTCTTCAGGTGTCTTGATCCAGCGGTCGAGGTGAACCGGGTCTTCCCGGCATTCGAGTTCATAGCCCAGCTCACCGAGCTGTCTTGCCTGGATGTAGGGCATGCTGGCGGGAACGGAGAGCTTTCGCGTTCCGCCTCGTGATTGCAGGAACAGGTCGGCGATCGAGGTCAGCCGGGCCGCCTTTCCCTCTTCTCGAAGCTTCGCCTCCAGCTCCGCTGTGCCGACGACCTCGTCTACATCCGCCTCTTTTTCGGCGCGGCCGTACTCGAGATCGCTGACCAGGAGAAACCTGCGGTCGCCATGTTCTATGTAGATCAGCGGATCACCCACGAGAAAGCGGGTGGCGTAGAACAGGTCCGAATCCTTCTTGCTGTCGTTGATGACAAGGAACGTTTCGTCGTTGGATGTTCTCAGGCTGGGCATTGGCTTGTTATTTATCGAGCGTGCAGTCGACGGTTTCGATCGTTCTGCGGATGCTCTCCATGAACTGGTCGGCCACGGCGCCGTCGATCAGGCGATGGTCGAAGGTGAGGGTCAGGTAGGACATGTTGCGTACCCCGATGGAGTCGGTTCCGGGTACGACGACGACTCTCTTCTGCACCGCTCCGAAGCAGAGGATCCCGGACTGGGGCTGGTTGATGATCGGCGTTCCGATCAGGGTGCCGAAGCCGCCGGGATTGGTGATGGTGAAGGTGCCGCCCTGGACCTCTTCCGGTTTCAGGGTCTTGTTGCGCGCCCTGTCAGCCAGGTCGCTGACTCCCGCGGCGATCTCGGAGATGCTGAGCTTGTCTGCGTGGTGCAGCACTGGAACGACGAGGCCGTTGTCCAGCGCGACGGCGAGGCCGATGTTGACGTCACTCTTGTAGTGGATCTTGTCATCAACCAGCGATGCGTTCAGGTCAGGATAGGCCTTCAGCGCCCGGGCGACGGCCTGGGTGAGGAAGGGAAGGTAGGTCAGCTTCACCCCGCGCTCCTGCCACTCGGCCTTGTGTTTCTTGCGGAATTCATCGACATCCGTGAAGTCGACCTCGTGGACGGTCGAGACGTGGGGAGATGTGCTCTTGGAGTGAACCATGTGCTCGGCGATCTTACGGCGCATGACCGACATCGGTTCGATCCGGTCGCCCCCTGCCTGTTCACGTCCGGCCTCTTCAGTCGATGGTGTAGAGATTCCTTTGCGGTTTTCGATATATCGCATGACGTCCTTGCGGCTCAGACGTCCGCCCTCGCCGGTTCCCTGGACATCGGAGGGATCGACACCGTTGTCGCGCACCAGGCGTCGTACGGCGGGGGAGAGCCAGCTCTTGTCATCACTTTTGCCGCTGGCTTCCGCCGTTTCTTTCGCGCCCCCGGCGCTTGCCTGGGAGGACTCGTCGCCAGCGCCTGCCGCAGGGGCGCTGGATGCGCTTACGGGGGCTGGTTTTTCCTCGCTGAGAACGCACACCAGGGTGTCTACCGGAACGGTCTCTCCCTCCTGTACCAGCAGCTCGGCTACATACCCGCTGGCCGGGGATGGAATCTCGGTGTCCACCTTGTCGGTCGAGATCTCGAGCAGGGGCTCATCCCGCTTGATGCTGTCACCGGGACCGACAAACCATTTGATAACGGTTCCCTCGGTGATGCTCTCGCCCATCTGGGGCATCTTGATTTCGACCGGCATGGAGGGGCTCCTTTCCACTCGCTCTGAGAGCACGAATAGTAAGGAATCAGGGGCCGTTTGTCACCTTCGCAT
>CAJWMA010000110.1 GCA_913042995.1 uncultured bacterium
CTTCCCGGCCGCTGGATGGAGTGAACTTATTGCCGCTGATCGCCGGGGCCGATTTCAAGAGGGGCCGGCCGCTGGCTTTCCAGAGCCGGAGTGAGCTGGCCCTGATCGATGGCCGCTACAAATTGCACAGCAAGCTCGCCGCCGCGGGTAAGGACAAGCTCTACGATCTCTCCGCCGATCCCGCCGAGAAAAAAAATCTCGCCGCCGCGAAGCCCGCCCTGGCGGCAAAGCTGCGCAAGATGCTCGAGGCATGGCAGAAATCCACCAAGGCGAGCCTGGGCGGCGCCGACTACCGCAAGTAGCCTCTACTCGAAGAGTGAACGGGCTTCCCGTGCGAGGCGTACCAGGCCTGTTTCGCAATTCGCCAGCCCCTCTCCCACGGCAAGGATGGTGAGCAGCGGGGAGCCGGGCGCGATTTTTTCACCGACAGAGGGAATGTCGGCCAGGGAGAGGCCACCGTTTTCCCCAGCCTGGGGAGCGGTCGTCAGCTCGACAGGCGCTTCGGCGAACAGGATGGCCTTGGCGCATACCTGGGAGGCCCTGGGAGAGCTGGCGGGCAAGGCGTCTCCACGACACGCGCTGACGTGTTGCGGAATCGTTTCGAATTCGCAGCATCTTTCGATGACCTCCACCGAACCGGTATATCGCGGATTGAGCTCGATGAAGACAGGGCCGTTTGGGCTGAGAATGAAATCCAGACCGAAGAGGCCGCGTAGTGAGAATTCGCCGGTGACAGTCTCCCCGGCGAGGACGACCTGGCGCAGAGCCTCGTCCCCGAGCTCCAGGGGCCCGAGGTTGCCGCAGTAGGTGAAGCCAGCGGCTCCAAGCCAGCTCTCTCCGATGAGCTGCTCGGTGGCTCCCAGGAGGAGAGAGCGCTTCGAGGGCTTGTTTTCACTGGCGATAAAAAGAGCGGACGCTGGAACCCCATCGACGAAGCGCTGCAGGTAGCGGCCTTCGGAGGTTGTCGCCTTCGAGGCGGTTTCAATTCCAATGCCGCCGCCGCTCCTGATCGGCTTGGAGAGCCAGTTGGATTCTCCAGGCGTTTCTTCGCCGGCCTGACGGATTTCCGCAACCGTGAGCCCGACCCGGGCGAGGCAGCCGTTGAGGGCAAAGGGGTCGCTGGCCCGGGCGAGGACAGCTGAACCGTTCCCGAGGATTTCATGGCGGTTCTCGATCCTGCTGATGAGGTTGGGGTGGTTTTCAAGGCCGCCGGAATAGATCACGGGCAACGGCGGCAGCTGTTCGAGAGCGCCGAGGATTCCTTCCGGCCAGGTGTCCGCGGCGATCCGGGTACCCGGACAGCGGGCGGCGAGATCGGAATCGTAGAAGAGATCGCAGGTCACAGGGCGCAGTCCTGCGCGCAGGCACGAGAATGCCAGGCTGCGCGCGCTGGCCCCGGCGCAGATCACATCCGCTTCTTCGACGTTATAAAGCGTTGCCATGAAGACCGATTTTCTGGTAGAAACTTTGATTCGTACAGAGTCTGAAACAACTCATCTGAAGATTTATCTTAGTTTCCCAGGAGGGTCTTATGTCCATGTTTGTTGGTGAAGCGTTGGTTGGTGATGGTAATGAGATTGCCCATATCGATCTCCTTATCGGTTCAAAAGATGGTCCTGTCGGCACGGCTTTCGCCAATGCCCTGGCTAACCAGAGTGCCGGTCACTCGAACCTTCTCGCGGTTCTGACTCCGAATATCGCGGTCAAGCCCGCCACGGTCATGATCACCAAGGTCACGATCAAGGGCGCGACCCAGGCTGTTCAGATGTTCGGTCCCGCGCAGTACGCGGTCGCCAAGGCCGTCGCGGACTCCGTCGCTGATGGCGTGATCCCCGCTGACCAGGCCGAAGATCTCTGTATCGTCTGCGGCGTGTTCATTCACTGGGAAGCCGCCGAGGATGCCAAGATCTACGAGTACAACTACCAGGCCACCAAGGATGCCATCGCCAACGCGATGAATGCCTCTCCGAGCGTCGAAGAGGTCGTCGCTGCCAGGGAAACGGCTGAGCACCCCTTTGCCGGTCTTGATAGCTGAGACCATTTTTTCGGGAGCCTAACGAGGGCTCTCGTCAGCGACAACTCCCGGGCGGGCGCCGCGGCTGCGGCCTCCGCCGGGGAGTTTCTTTTCTTGAGTGGTTTTCATGTCCGAGAAACAAAAAATACTGCTCCAGCTCGACACCGACTCCCGCCCGAGCTCCTTTGACAGCGTGGTGGCGGTGGATTCCGGCGTCGATGTGCTTCTCTGCCACAGCGATGTGACACCAGAGAACGTTGTCGACATCGTCTACGGGGCGATCTTCACCAGGCCGGCGAAGCACCTTCAATCGACGGCGATCTTCGTCGGCGGCAGCAAGGTAGCCGCGGGCGAGGAGGTCATGGACAAGATCGTGGGCACCTTCTTCGGCAATCACCGGGTGTCGGTCATGCTTGATTCGAGCGGCGCGAACACCACGGCCGCCGCGGCCGTGGTTGCGGCGATGCGTCATTTCGGCGAGGGAGATGAGCCGCTTGCCGGAACATCCACCGTGGTCCTGGGCGCCACCGGACCCGTTGGACGCAGGGTCGTTCGCCTGCTTGCTTCCTCCGGGGCAAACGTGGTGGTCGGCTCCCGCTCGCAGGAAAGGGCGCAAGAGGTCGCCGGGGAGATCAGCGCCGCGGTCGAGGGTTCGCAGTCCATCACTGGCGCGGCCACGGGCGAGGCCTCCGAGCTTGCCGCCGCCATGGACGGCGCCGAGCTGGTTATCGCCACTGGCGGTCCGGGAGTCTGCCTCCTGGGCGAGGAGGCCCGCAAGGCCTGCTCGAGCCTGCGGGTCGCCATCGATCTTAACGCGGTTCCGCCCGAGGGGGTCGAGGGTGTGGGCGGGACGGTCTCGGGTGAAGAGATAGATGGAGTGATCTGCTACGGAGCGATCGGCGTTGGTGGTATCAAGATGAAGATTCACCGGTCCTGCGTATCGAGCCTCTTCGATTCGAACGACAGGGTTCTCGATGCCGATGAGATGCTGGCGGTCGGCCGAAGCTTCTGAAACCTCTCAGGTTTTCCGCGCGAGCCTGGCCAGCGCGAAGGCGCAGGCCGCCTCGGAAACCGCTGGATCGTAGAGTCCGCTCATCGATGTGATCCGGTCATCTTCCAGCCCCAGGGATCGTAGCGCCCTGAGCGCGAGGAATTCTCCTTCGCCGGAGATGAAGGCGCCGGCGGGTTTTTGCTCTTCGATGAGTCTGCCGATAGCCCGGGAGATCTTGTCCTCCTGGACGCAGGCGGCCTGTTCTGCCAGGGCGAGCGCATCTTTTTCTTCGAGCTCCCCCGGGTCGAGGCAGAGCATGCGGGCGAGCCGGGTTTGAGCGAGTTGGCGTGTAGCGGGCCGGCCGTCGGCGGTGGACAGACAGGCGGGATCTTCGCTGAGCTCGCCGAGGAGGAGCCAGATGTCGAGAGAGGTGGCAAAGTGTTCGGCGGCCAGGGGGCTGGCCTTCCCCCCAAGATCGGCTTCTTCGAGGATGGAGCAGACAGGGGTCCGTCGAACTCCCGTGTAGACCAGCTCGCCGCTGCGCAGACGCTCGGTATCGGTCAGACCCCCGCAGCTTGGCGCCGATGCCGCGAGCCGGATGATATCGGTTGTAGTCGAGCCAACGTCAACAAGCAGGGAGTCCTCGTTGCCTTCAAGGCCGGCCGCCCAGGTCGCCAGGGCGTGCCAGTTGGCCGCAGCGGCTCTGATCGGATCTGAGCGGGCCATCTCGATGGACGACAGTCCTCCGTCGATGAGCCAGACGTTCGGGGCCGTCTCGGCGGCCTCTTCGACAGAGGCGAGGATGTGGAGTACGCCCTCCTCCTTGTCGGCATAGCAATCACAGAGCTCACCGGTCATGGTGACCGCCAGCCGGTCAAATGGCTGGAGTGAGGCGAGCAGCTCTCCGATCGCCTCGGCCAGGCCATCGCGTTCACGCCACAGGGGGAAGGGTCTGGTCGTGACCAGGCCATCGTCGCGGGCTCCCTTGAGGTTCGCGCCTCCAATATCGATTCCGGCGGCGCTCAAGATACTCTCTCCATGTCGGGCGCCGCGTCCATCCTCGCCCCGGGCCACTCTCCTGCGTTTCCTTCGCTGTCGAAGAGCTCCGGCTCGGCGGGCCACTGCGGCAGCTCGGGCTCGCGGCGATCCAGCAGGTCGAGGCTGAGCCGGGCGAGGTTGACAGAACTTCGTCTTCGCAGGGCGCAGTAGGAGGTCGTCGGGCGCGGGTTGATCTCGATGATCCGGTCATCTCCGGCGTTTTCTCCGAGAACCAGGTCGACTCCGATGAATCCCCTGGCGTTCGGGAAGCTGGCGATGGCGTCGATCGAGAGTCCGATGGCGCGCTCCGCAAGACCCGTTCCGGGCAGGGGGACGCTGCCCCCGAGGTAGCCGAACCTCCCGTCATCGGTGAGACGCTGTCGACAGGGTTGCAGCGGAATGATCGCGCCGCCGCCGGCGATACAGAGCACGCTTGCCGCAATTCCTTCGAGCAGGGGAGTGACGATCAGCTCTTCGCGGCCGGCCTGTTCGGGGCGTCCCGGGGCGAGGGTCGAGATCTCGAGGGATCCGGCTCCGAAGCGCGGCTTGAGAACGACAGTCCCGCGCGAGCTTCTTCCGGGCTCGAGCTCTCTGCAGGGTAGCGCCGGGATGCCGGTCGCCTCCAGGTGCCGGTAGAGCCTGAGTTTGTCTGAGGCCGTCTCGATCAATTCAATGTCCCCGCCATGGAGTCTTCCCCCCAGGGAGGTGACCCGCCTGGAGAGCTCGGCGAGTTTTCCTCCAAGCTCAGGAGCGAGGATGAGGCTGAGGTCGCATTGGACGGCAAGGCGGTCAAAGCTTTCGGCAAGCTCGCCGGGGGAGGCGATGGGGACAGGCTCGAGCGGCAGGTCTCCGGGATCCATTCGCTTATCGAGGGTCGTGATAAGCTCTACGTCTGCGAGCTCCGTGAAGTCTTCGCAGAGGGCGCGGAGCATCGCCATCCCCTCGCCGCGTAATTGCAGCGGCAGAGGATCTTCGCAGCCGCCTCCGCAGGTCTCTTCGTAGATAAAGATCCGCCGGGTCATGGGAAGTTCACGCTTTCTTCCGGGCTCATGGCTTTGAGATGCACCATAAATGCTTGTAGGACCGGATGAAGAGCCCTCCATTAGAGATGGCGATGGAGGCCCGGATCCGCTCGCCCAGCTCGTTTCGGGCGAGGATT
Organism: uncultured bacterium; assembly: GCA_913042995.1. Lineage (GTDB taxonomy): Bacteria > Planctomycetota > UBA8108 > UBA8108 > UBA8108 > UBA8108. The sequence continues at coordinate 5,203 of CAJWMA010000110.1, forward strand.
TTGAAGCTGGGCGAGGCCTTCACCACGAAGCAGCTTCCACCGTCATCGGCGGTATAGAGACGGTCGCCGCTGAGCACCACGGAGCTCCAGGACTTTCCCGCCAGCCTGTTTTTCCAGACACTCGCGCCGGTTTTCAGCCGAATGCATTCGAGAACCCCGGGATCGTTGAGGATGTAGATATGGCCCTCGTGGATCACTCCGGATCCGATTCTCTGCTGGGCGCGTTCCTGCCGCCAGAGCCGCCGGCTCTCGGTCACCTCTCCCTTGCCGCCCAGGCGCACGGCGAGCGGCGGACCCATGAAGCCCGACATGGAAACGGCTACACCCTCCCGGGCGAGCGGCGAGGTGTACACCAGCTTGCCCAGGCCTGAACAGCTCCAGAGCTCCTTACCGCTGCCGGCCTCGAAGGCGATGAGGCGCCCCGGGTAGCTTACGAGCAGCTTGTTTTCAAGCACCAGCGGTGTGCTCCAGGAGCCGGTCCAGTTCTCCCGCCCGCCGAGACCCTCGTGTCCTCCCGGGATGGGAATCTTCCAGGTTTCCTCGCCTGTCTTCTTGTCGAGGCATAGCAGCTGGGTGCGAATCCCGGGGCCGCAGTTGATGTAGCAGGATCCGCCGGAGATTACCGGGGTGTTGGCGTTTCCCCAGATATGGCGGAACTCGCCGAGATCCCGCCGCCAGAGCTCTTTGCCCGCGAGGTCGTAGCAGACCAGTCCCGCTGACCCATGCGAAACGATTACTCGCTCTCCGTCTGTAACGGGTGAGGCCGAGCAGAAGGGGTTGGTCGCATGGGTTGGCTCACTACCGATGTAGGGGACCATTTTTTTCCAGGCGACCTTTCCCGTCTTACCATCGATGCACCAGGTCCAGCGCTTGCCGCCGCCCTCGGTCGCCTGGGTAAGGAACACCTTGTCTTCCCAGACAATGGGAGTCGAGTTGCCCGGGCCGGGAAGCGGAAGCTTCCACCTGACGTTTTCCGCCGCGCTCCAGCTGAGCGGCAGGTCAGTTTCTTTGCAGATTCCCTGTCCCGTCGGACCGCGCCAGGCGGGCCAGTTGTCGGCCAGGATCAGTGGTCCGTATGCCAGGAGGCAGGCGAGAGCCGCCGGCAGGAGCGTTCTTGTCACTGGGTTTTCTCCACGAACTGAATTTTATTGTCAGTAGCGAGATGGTGCCATTTCACGGCTCGAAAGAAAAGAGCCAAGCCCGGGCGGCCCGGGTGGATTAGAAGGGGTGGTGTGAGAATTCGTGATATCCTTCCTCCTGATGAAGTTCAGAGCTGTAATCATAACCACGGCGGTCATCCTGGCTGTCGCTGCGGCCGGGGCCTACTTCCTGGTCCGGAAGCCCGCCGCTGCGCCCGCGGCATCCCCCGGAAGGATTTTTCTCAGCGATGCGACCGAGACGGCGGGAATCGCGTTTCGACACGAGTCCGGCGCCCGGGGGAAGATGCTCAACCCGGAGACCTTCGGCCCGGGAGGGGGGTGGTTTGACCACGATGGAGACGGGCTTCTCGACCTGCTCCTGGTGAACGGCAACCTGCTCGATTCATCCCTGGACCAGTCGATTCAGCCGGTCCTCTATCGAAATGCAGGAACTGGCGGATTCGAGGATGTGAGCGATCGCCTGGGGCTCGAGGGCGCGTTCTACGCTATGGGTTTCAGCGCGGCGGATGTCGATAACGATGGCGACCAGGATGTTCTTATCTACGGGCTGCACGAATCGAGGTTCCTCCTCAATGATGGGGCCGGGCGCTTCACCGACGAGAGCTCATCGAGCGGTCTCGCCGGCCTTCGTGGCTGGGTCTGCGCCGCGGCCTTCTTCGACTACGACCGTGATGGAAAGCTGGATCTCTTCGTCGGAAATTACGTCGACTGGAAACCCGGATACGAGGTCGGACTCGAGTGCGATTTCGGGACGGCGGCCAAGAAATACTGTCCGGTGGCGATGTTCAAGCCGAGCTCGCCGCAGCTGTTCCGGGGAGATGGACGCGGCGGCTTCAGCGAGGTGACGAGCCGGGCGGGACTCGATAGGCTCAAGGGCAAGGTCCTTGGCATCGCGGTAGAGGACTGCAACCGTGACGGCTGGCCGGACCTGCTCGTCGCCAACGACTCGGTGCCGAATTTTCTGCTCCTGAACGGGCGGGATGGGACCTTCAGCGATCACGGTCTGGATTCAGGCTTCGCCACCGATGGGGCTGGCGCCTCGCTGGCGGGCATGGGCATCGATACCGCCTGGACCTTCACCGGCACCTCGACGGCCGACCAGGATCAAGGCCGGCTGGTGGTCGGGATTGGGAACTTCTCTGACGAGCCGACGACCCTCCACGTGCAGGAGGATCGGGATTATTTCATCGAGCGAAGCATCGGGCTTGGGGTCGGCCGGGAGAGCATGCCGAGGGTGACCTTTGGCCTGGTGTTCTGCGACCTGGACCTCGATGGCGAGCAGGATCTCGTGACGGCCAATGGCCACGTTTTTGATGTTGAGAGCATCTCAGGCGCTCGCTATCGCCAGCCCCTGCAGATTTTCAGGGGGCTTCCAGGTGGGAGCTTTCGTGAGCTCGAGCCCGGGGCTGAGGGGATCCCCGGAGACAGGATCATCGGCCGTGCCCTGGCGTATGGTGATTTCGATTCCGATGGTGACCAGGATCTCCTGGTTACCGAGAACCAGGGCGGGGCGGTCCTCTTGCGCAATGATTCGGTGCGGCCGGGCGGTTTTCTTCGACTCACCCTGCGTGGAACCGAGAGCAATCGCGACGCCATCGGAGCCGAGGCTACCCTCTATTCTGAAGCGGGGGGCGCGGGCCGAGTGCGAAGGATGACCGTCAAGTCATCGCCGAGCTATCTAGCGCAATGCGACCGCCGGGTCGTCTTCGCGCTTGGGGCAGAAGAGAGAGTTCGGAAGCTCGAGGTGCGCTGGCCTCGTGGCCGTGTCGAGCTCATCACCGAGCTTCCTCCGGAGGGAGAGCTGCTGGTGGTCGAGGGTAAGGCCCAGGCGGTAGAGGCAGGACCGAGGCAGGACCCGGAGGGCGCGGGACGCCCCAATTCGGTCGTTCTGCGAGGGCGCGGCGCCGCTCTTCTCGAGAAAGGCCAAACCGAGGATGCTCTCAAAGAGTTGCGGGAGGCCCTTCGCCTCGATCCCAATGATTTTGTCGCCTGGAGAGATACGCTCATCGCACTGGAGATGCTTGGGCGAGATGCCGAGCTTGAAACAGCTGTGGAGGTGATCGCCAGCACCTTTGGCGCCGGGCTCATCGTTTCGCATTTCGCCATCGTCCTGCGGGAAGCCGGCCGCCGGACTCTCGCCGAGAGGCTCTTTGTCGCGGCCGCGGAGCTGTCCCCGAACCGTTCGGACGTCTGGGGCTCGCTGGGGAACCTCGCCTATGACCGGAGGGATTACGCGCGTGCCAGGAGCTGCTATGAGAGAGTGCTGAAGCTCCACCCCGGAAGCGTTGAGGCTCTCGACAACCTGGGTAAGATCTTTGCTGTCGCGAAGGACTACGACCGAGCCCTGGGCTACCTGCGTGAGGCTCTGAGGCTGAGCCCGGGGAGCGCCAGTATTCTCTCAACTGTCGGCGGGATTGAGCTCAAGCTCGGGCTTCTCGAGGATGCCCGGACCCACCTCGAGAGTGGTCTCGAGAACGCGAGCTCGGAGGCGACGCGGCTCAATCTCCATGGCAACCTCGGCGGCCTCTACATCAAGCTCGAAGACTGGGACCGGGCGGAGGAGTCGTTCAGGAAGGTGCTCGAGCTGTCTCCCGGAGATGCCCAGGCACTTCGGGCGCTCGAGTACATCGCCAAGCGCAGGGGCTGAAGGTGCTTCCGCTCAGGCGCGGATTTTCGCGCCGAGTTCTTTCTCAAGGGGGCCGAGCATCGCCTCGCGCAGGTCGTTGATCTCCTTCTCTTCGAGGGATCGGTCAGCGGCGCAAAAGGTCAGCTGGAAGGCGAGGCTCTTCTTGCCTTCTCCAAGCTGCTCGCCGCGGTAGATGTCGAAGAGGCTGATGTCTGTGAGGAGCTCACCGGCGGCTTCTCGGATCGTGTTCATGACGGCCCCGGCCGCCACCTCGTCATCGACGACGAGGGCGAGATCCTGGTAGACCGCGGGCTGCGAGGAGAAGGCGCGGAAGGGATAGTTGGTCTGGGAGGCCGCGAGCAGTAATTCATGGTCGAATTCCGCGACGAAGACCTCTCTCTTGCCGAGGTCGTAGGCCTCGATGACCTTCGGGTGGACCTTTCCGATGGTCCCGGCGGGCTTTCCATCGACCAGCAGAGCCGCGGCCACGCCCGGATGGTAGGGGCTACCCTGCAGAGGTTCGAATTCGATGTTCCTCACATGGAGTTTTTTCAGCAGGACCTCGGTGATTCCCTTGAGGTCGTGAAAGCCTGAATCTCTGGGTTTTGCGTTCTTCCAGGAGGATTCCTCCAGTGGCCCACTGAGCGCCATGGCGAGCTTCAGGACCTCGAGAGGGAGCTTCTCATCGCCGGGGTCGTCACTCTCTGGAGAGTACTCGGGAAGGTAGATCTTGCCGATTTCGAAGAGGGCGATTCGTTTTCTCTCGCGGTGGTTGGTGGCGACGTTTTCCATCAGGCTACCGAGCAGGGTGCGGCGCAGAGAGGAGCGGTCCTGGTTCTCCTTCTTGTTCATGACCTGCACATAGGGAGCCTGTTCGCCTGGCTCGGTCTCGCCCGCCAGCAGCCGCCCCTCGGCTTCAGGGGTCGTCAGGGAGTAGTTCAGGACATCGCTCAGGCCGCAGCCGGTCAGCACCGAGCGGATCTTCTTGCGCAGCTCCCAGCTGTCGTTGCGGAGCTGGTTGGGCAGGGGCTCGTTGAGGAGCCGGCCCTGGAGCCGGTCAAATCCGAGGATGCGAATAATCTCCTCGGCGATGTCTGCGCTGTGGCTTATGTCAGGCCGGAAGCCTGGAATCGAGATCTCTATTGTTCCTTTACCGGGAGTCTCGGTCGAGAAACCAAGACGCTCGAGAGCGGAGGTGATGTCCTCGTCCGTGAGGTCGACGCCGAGGGTTCTCGATATGTCGCTGTTCTGAATCGTGATCGAGCGGTTCTCCTCCGGCTGCGGATAGCAGTCGGCGATCGGGCCTGCGGGCTTCGCGCCGCCGATTTCCTGCAGCAGGTGAACGGCTCTCTGGATCGCGGTGACGGTCTGCGCCGGATCCACCTGCCTGCTGAATCGAGTCGAGGCGTCAGTCTTCAGCTTGAGCTTCGACATGGCCTTGCGGATCGAGATGAAGTTGAAGTTGGCTGATTCCAGCAGCGCCTTGCCGGTGTCTTTTGAAATTTCCGAATCCAGTCCGCCAATCACGCCGGCCACGGCGATGGGCTGGTCGCCGGATGTGATCAGCAGTGTTGATTCATCGAGCTCGCGGGGAGCCTCCCTGTCGTCTTCTTCGCCCGCGGGTTCCTGGTCGAGAGTGTAGAGAGTCTCGCCCTTGCGGGCGGCGCGTACGCTGATCTCCTCGGCCGGGAGCTTGTCGAGGTCAAAGGCGTGCATGGGCTGGCCCATCTCGATCATGACGTAATTCGTGACATCGACCAGGTTGTTGATCGCGCTCACCCCGGCGAGGGCCAGGCGCCGCTGCATCCACCTCGGCGAGGGCTCCACCTTGACGTCCTCGAGGACGAGTCCGCTGTATCTCGGGGACAGGTCCGGGTTCTCGATACTGACCTTGAAGGCCTCCGGGTCCGAGGGGATGTGTTCCGCCTTGATCTCGATCTTGAAGCGGGTTCGCGTGAGGGCGGCCACCTCCCTGGCGATACCGATGATCGACAGGCAGCGGCCGTAGTTGGGCAGGATATCAATGTCAAAGACGACATCTGCCGAGCAATCTTCCGGGATCTCTACCAGGTCTCTTACGAGCGCGCCGGCCTCGGCGCTGTCCTCCAGCAGGAGGACCCCGGTATGATCTTCGGAGAGTCCCAGCTCCATTTCCGAGCAGAGGACGATGCTCGACTTGACGCCGCGGAATTCGCGCGCCTTGATGGTGGTGAGGGCGAAGCTGTCGGA
>CAJWMA010000111.1 GCA_913042995.1 uncultured bacterium
GATCCGCGTCTCCCGGCAGCCTGGAAGGACAAATCAGGGTTCCTTTGAGAGGGCTTCGTAATATTCTTTAAGAAGCTTTTCGTAGCGGGGGGGGAGCTTGCCGCCAAAGCTCTTCAAGGCCCGGGAAGCATCCCTGTCCTTGAGAAGTCCCCAGATGGAGCCCTTGCTTTTCTTCGCGATGTTGCGGAGGTTGACAACGCCTTCACCTCCCTCGGGAAGCTTGGACATCTTTGCCGGGTTGGCACTTTCCTGGCTCCCTCCCGGGGGGCCGTTGCCGCAGCCGCTTCAGCCGCCCTTGCCGCAATCGGGGCAGGTCTGTCGTTCAACAGCCTCCTGCAATTCGATGAGCTTGTCGAGGGCGGTGACGATGCCGCGCTCCTGTTTCTGGGTGGGGGCTTCGCCGGTAACTTCCTTTGAGATGAGCTTTTCAACCCGGTTCATCCAGCCGGCCACCGTCTGCAGAGGCTTGCCGTTGTCGCCCTTCAATTGCCCCAGCCTCGTCTCGGCCCGCTTCTTGATGGCCTCCGGAAGGTTTTTATAATCAGTCAGCAGCAGAGCGTATTGGGAGAACTCGAGGAGTGATTCCCCGAGTCCGTTGAAGGAAAGAGCGATCAATTCACAGACCCGGTAGTCAGCCAGGAGCAGGGTTCTGGCCTGGCGTGTGAGCAGATTGCAGTTCTCGATGACCTTTGCATACCGTTTGCCGCGGAAATCGATCTCAGCCTGAAGCAGCAGGGCGTAGGCACGGAGATAGGGGTTCGGACGATCACCAAGCGCCTTGTCGTCGATTTTCTCTAAAAGGGCGAGGGCTTCGCTATCGGCCGTGCCCTCAAACGCCTTACAGGCCTTGTCGTAGCCGGCATAGAGCTCGCGCAGGCTGTTCTGGATAAAGTCGGAGCTATCGAGATCAGCGGCAAGCTCTGGAGAGAAATCGCGCAGAGCCGATCCGATCTCGTATTCAAGAACCATGGCCCGATACCTGGTCGGATCAAGCTTCATGGTCTTGACCAGGTGCTGGATAAAAATCTCCGTTTTGTCACGGCTGGTGAAGTCGCTGGGATGCTGAGCGCTGCCAGGCACTGACACCAGGAGCGCGAGCGCCAGGGCTATGAAACGGAGCAGTTTTTCAGGGGACATGTTTTCACCGGAAAAAACCAGCCGTGAAGGCCGTGAAACATTTGAACAGGTCTATTGTTGTACTGGGAAGCATAAGGTCAAAGAAAAAGCCTGAGAAGAGCTCCAGGGACGCCTCAAGGCGGTCTATTGCCCGATCGAACGGGCGATCTTGCGCAAAAGCTTCTCAACGTCCTTCTGCTTACGGCCGATCTCCCGAAGCTGGGACCGGGCCTCGCTCGACAGATCAACTGATTTCCGGGAGGTGTCAAACCTGCTGGTTCTCCTGTTGACCCTGAGCTGGAGAGCGCGAACCATTTTCAGCTCGGCGGACTTGGCCAGGAGGGGCGCGGAGCTGTTTTGATTTTTCTTTTCTCTTCCCTTGTTGGGGCTTGGCGGCGGCGGTTTCTTCGCGGCTTCCTCGAGTGCGGCGAGGATCTCGCTGACTGTGTCCTCGATGTCTTTCTGAATCATCCTGGTTGAATCACCCGTCTGGAGATTGTCGAGGAGCTCGCCGGTCTGCTCGAGATCCGCCTTGAGCTCGACCACGATCTCCGGGAAGACAAGGGTGGTTCCGTCCTCGCTCAGAACATCGAGGACATCGTCGCAGACGGCTGAGAGCTTCAGCTCCGAGGCGGCGAGGCGCTTGGCCAACTGGCGGTCCTTGATATCGATTTCGGGCTGTTCCCCTCCAGCGGCCAGGTTCAGGGCGCGGAGCTTCAGGTCGAGTGACCTGGTGGAACTGGTGGCGGATTTCTGCTGGGCGAGCATGTAGGTGAATTTTTCCTTCAGGTAGGCGATGAGCTGGTTCCTGAAGGCTTCCTGGAGCGCCTCGAGGGTATCCTCAACCTTTTCACGTCCCTTCTCGAGCTCCTCGACAGCCTCCTCCTGCTGGCCCGCGGCCTTGCCCGCCTTTGCCCCGGAGAGGCTCTCGGATGCGCTTGACATCTTTTCAGAGGCCTTGGCGACATCTCCTTTCCCCGGGATTCCTCCCTCGGGCGAGAAAACTCCGGGTACCCGCTTGGAAAGTTTTTCCAGCAGATCCTGGGTCTTCTGCTTCGTTCCATCCTGTTCTTTTTTCAGCGCGGGGAAGTCGCGGTTATTCCTGCTCTCCTCGAGCTCCTGGCGGGAAGACCCGACCGCCTCCTCGAGCGCCTTACGAGCCTCCGCGGCCTTGGCGGAGGCCTGGGCCTTGCCGGCCTGTCCCTTACCCGCCAGCGCGGCCTCAGCGCTCTTCATGGCCTCGATGGCCTGCTTCATCTTGTCCTGGTCGAGGATCTTGCCGGCCTCGGCAGGCTGTCTCTCATGCTTTTCTTCATCTTCATGCGGTTCGCCCGGTGGATGGTCATGATCATCATGATCGTCTTCGAGAGCTCTCTCGAGTTCCTTGCGGGCTCTCTCGAGATCTTCCTTGAGCAGTTCTCCGGTTTGTTTCCTGATGCCTGTCTGTCGGTCGCCCAGGCTCTTGCGCGCCTCCTGGTCCGCGGCCGCGGAGGAATCCAGCTCGATCCCTTTTTCTTTTCGCACCAGCTCTTCGAGCCGGGCCAGGGTCTTCTTCAGCGCGGCGGCATCCGCCCCTGCCTGCTCGGCCTCTTCCGAATCGATCTTTTCGCTGGTTTCCTCTTCGATCACCTGGTCGAGTTCCTCGAGTATTTTTCGCACCCGGCGAATCTCCTTGAGGAGTTTTCGCGGGTCGAGCTCCTTTTCAAGCAGCAGATCGAGGACCGTCTGCAGGTCTGATTCGACTTTTTTCTGCAGCTGGACCGCGCGATCGAGCTTGCCGGCCTCGATGAAGGCCAGGATCTGCTGCATGGTCTCGCGGATCTGGATTTCCCTGGAGAGGGAAAAGGCCTCTCTGAGCCTGACGCTATTGGCCGGATCCCTGTCGTCGGGGCGGGCGGTCAGCTTCTGCATGATCGCCTCGAGGCGCTGGAGATTCCGCAAGGCTTCGGCCTGCTTCAGCTTGCCAAGCTCCCGCACCCGGGCCTCCCCGGCTTTCCTGTCAGGGTTATCCGCCGTCTTCCCGGAGCCCTCCTGGGCCAGCGAGTAGCCGGCGATTGCCGGCAGGAGGACCGCTGCAACGATGAGCAGCAGGGCGGGAGGATGGGCTGATGAGCGGGCATCCTGTTTGCGGCTTGGACTCCGGGGTTTCATTTGTTTTCTTCGCCTTTGTCCTCTTCGAAGAGGTCATCCTCAAATATGTCGTCGATCAGGCTCCTGTAGGCCTCCCTGGTCGCGCTGGCCGACTCCGTCTGTGTCCTGATGATAGCCCGAAGGTGCTTCACTATCTCAGTAAATCCTTCGAGGCGCTGCATCTGAACCAGAATCGTTTCCATCTCCTGGATCTTCGCGTCGATGGAACGGCCAAGTTCGAGACCCGAAGCAATGCGGCTGCGTTCGTCCGGCAATTCCCTGATGGAGCCGAGTTTCTCTATGATCTGCGGTAGGGCGACGCCTGCGAGGTTGCGAAGCGGCTCGATGATGAGCTTCGCAAGACGCCTGAGATCATCAGCCTCACCGATCTTGTTGTTTTCCATCTCCAGCAGGATGTGCTCGATAGCCGAGGCGATGGATTCAAGCTGCCGCGCATGTTGACGTTCAGATCGTGACATTTCCTGCATTTTTCTCAGGTCTTCCCGGCTGATCTCGCCGGGTTTGCTCCAGGTGTCATCGACCATGGAATAGGCCTGGTCGCGGATGATGCGTTCCTGGGCTATCATGCGCTCCAGGATTCGGCGCTGCTCGAGCTCTCGCCTGAGGAACTCCTCTCCAAGCTTTTCCGGTGTAACCACCAGGAAGCTCATGATGCCGGAGTAGCCCCTCTTGCTGCCTGAGATCGCGTCATTATCCGCAGCCCCGACCTGCAGATTCAGGCGTTTTTCCGGCTCGATCTTGAGCCGGGCGATATTCCACTCGGTCTCGGCAGCAAGGGGTTTTCTCGTCGGGACTCCAGGAAGCTCGAGAGGCTCCTCTGCCGCGTTCTCGGAACCCTCGGCATCCTGCAAGGTCCAGCGCAGGTGCATGGAATCGATTCCGTAGTCATCTCGGGCCTTGAGGACGAGGGGGATGCGGGCCTGGGCAGTGATCATCTGGCCGATTCCCGTCGGCGAAGCCTGCACGACCGGCGGACGGTCTTCTACCATGTGGACCGAGAATTGGAAGGGCCGCTCCGGGGGGACGCCCTCTGTGTCCTCTAACCGGATCAGGCAGGTCCCACCCAGCTTCGGTGTCCAGGTCCCGATGAAGGCGCGGGGCTTGTCGGGAGAGGGCTTGAGCACGAATTCTTGTCCCTCGGTTACCAGGACCGCGCGCTCAAGGGGCTTGGTGCTCAGTCCCTTGACACTGAGCTCTGATCCGACAGGCACCGCCAGCTCGCCGATGTCCCCCCTGGTTTCCCCGGTTCCGAGACCCGTATAGGGGGGAGCTTTGTTCGTGATGACCAGCTGCTCAACCTCAGGGCGCTCAAGCACCCTCACCTTGTAGCGAGGGGAGTGGTAGTTGCTGAAAAAGCCGCGGCCCTCCTCTTTGAGCTGGAAGAAGAAATCTTCGGTAACTGAGGGGTGTTCGTATTCAAATCGTCCCGGGCCATCCTTTCCGCCGCTGCGTTCCATGTATTGCCGACTTTCTCCCGATCGGTAATCGAAGCGGATAGAGACCAGGAGCGGGGTCTTCTTTCCAGGGGAGGTTTCTGCCGCAATCCGGAGGGTGTCTCCGCGCGGGACCGTGTATTCGCCGTTTTCCAGGCCGAGGAGCCGGAGCTCCGCCTCGTATTCGTAGTCCGCTTCAGCGAGCAGCAGCTGGCGCCGCATCCAGATATCGAAGGAATCGCCGGCATAGTGAACTACGAGACCGAGAAGACAGGCGGCGCAGAGAGCGAGGACACCAGCCTCTGAGACTCGCTTGCTGTCGATCACCTCGGAGAGCTTGAGCTTCTCGATCTTCTTCGCGGCCTCTTTTGTCACCTCCCGCTTGAGCAGCGCCGTGAGCTCTTTTCCCTTGTTCGCGGCGCGAGGTTCGGCAAGAAAGCTGACCGCGCTGCGGAGGCTGTCGCGCAGCTCAGGAAAGCGGGTCTCCAGGATGTCGGCCAGGACAGAATCGCTCAGGACTACGAGGGCCGGCCTGATGAGAACTTTCCAGCCGGCCCAGGCGAGGACGCAGAGGTAGAGACCCAGGGCGATAGATCGTCCGGTCAGCGAGAGCCTGAAGGCTCTGTCGATTCCGAATGACAGGCAGGCCAGGACAGCTATCGCTACGACAAGAAGGGCGAGGCCTCTTGTCCAGATAGAGGACCGCAGTGTCGTTCGCAGGGCCTGGAGCTTGCCGTCAATTCGGCCGCCCGCTCCACGCGCCTTTTTTTTCTGCTCTGTAGGGGTCAATGTCTATTCTTTCAGGTTCGTTCGTATCACAGCAGCTGGACCAGCTTTCTCAGGATCCACTCTATAGTAAGCAGCCCGGCAAGAAGGTAGAGGCTCAGCCAATTGTCCCAGAGCGTAAGGGGCTCGTCTTTTGTGACGATGATCTCAGGCCGCTGGTCTATTTTTTCGGGAATTCCTCCCGAGTTCCAGAGCTGGCTGTAGGAGCCTCCTGTCTGTGTCGCCAGCTCCTTGAGGCTCTGTTCATCCAGCTGCGGTTCCCGGTATTCCAGCTCCGGGGGCTCGACTCGCAGGCTTGTTGTTGTTCCATTGGCCAGGCGCAGCTTGTAGGAGCCCAGGATGCGCGGAATGTAGATGCCCCGGTACCAGCCAGGCGCCGCGGTGTCTTTCTCCAGCTGAACCTCAGCCGTGTCTCCAGCGGGTCCCTCGATGATGACAGCCTGGGTGTCGTCCTCGAGCGGCTTGAAATTTTCGTCCTGCAGCAGCGCGGAGAGCCGGACGATGTCGCCAAAGCCGTAGGCCTGGCGGTCGGATTGGAGCACGCTGCGCCGGCCTCCAGAGAGCCTTGCCTCTGTAAGGTGCCGGATGGTCTGAAGCCAGAACTGGTCGTAGATTTCCTCGGTGGTAGATCTCCAGCGCCAGGTCTCATCGCTGCCGAGGAAGATGGTGCGTCCCCCGGCGAAGTATTGCCAGGCCATGAGCGGCTGGGCTTTTCCTGAGAGCGCCCGGGATGGGTCGGAGTGTGTAAAGAGGACTGTCGCGCCGGGCTTCGCCTTGCGGACCCGCAGGGACCAGTAGATCCCGGGAAGCTCTTCCCAGCGATCCCTGTTTCGCAGCGGATTTGAGGATAGCCTGGTGGAGTCGTGTGTCGCTGCCGCCCGTGTGGGCTGCAGGGGCCACTCCTTCAGGGAGAAGGTGGTGGTGCCGGGGAGCTCTCCGCCGGCGGAGAGCTCGGCCAGTACCGGGAGCATCTCGTGGACTGGTTTCAGGGCGTTGGAGGCGAAGAAGGCCGGGGAATATTTTTCGCCGGCGACAAAGACCAGCCCGCCGTTCTGCTCCGAGACAAAGCGCCGAAGGAGCCCCGGCAGCTCGGCCGGGAACTCTGCAGGTGCGGGGTCGAGGAGGATGGCTACATCGTATTCGAACAGCTCCCTGGCGCTGGCCGGCAGCTTGTCGAGGCTCACATTGCCGCCCTGGGGGAAGTCCGGGTCGGCGCTCATCAGCCAGCCGGATACCGATACGCGGCGGTCACGCCGCAACAGGTTGAGGAGGAATCGGTATTCATAGCTCGGCGCTCCGGCGATCAGCAGGACCCTCGATGCCTCCTCGATCACCTCGACCGCAGCGGAGGATTCGTTGTCGTCTTCAAAGGTTTCCTCCTCGCGTACGGTGACGCGGGCGCTCAACCTGTGCGCTCCGGTTTCCTTGAGGTCGAGAGTGAATCGCGCGGTGGTGGTGTCTTTCCCGGGCTCGAAGCCGACCGTCGAGCTCTTTACCAGGCGCTCGGGACCATCTGTCTTGCCGTCAGGAGAGAAGGAGTCAAAGAGCTGGACCTCGATGGATTCGTTACCGTAGCCAAGGTGGCTGAGCTGTACATCTACGGCCAGGGGGTCGCCGGCGAAGACACGCTCGCTTGCGAGAATCGAGTCGACCCGAATATTGCGGGGAGGGGAAGGGTCGCCGACACCCACCGTGTGCGCGGGGATGTTGTTCTTCTTCAGGAAAGCGACGATCGACGGGACATCTTCGCCCGCGGTCAGGCGACCGTCGCTGATCACGACAACCGCCGCGATTTTTGACCCGGCCTGCTGCTCGACAGCCTTGTTCAGAGCGCCTGAGAGGTTGGTGACGGTTCCCTCGGGGGTGAGTGAGAGTTTCGTTTTCGTGGGGGCGTTCTCGGTGGATTCTCCGCCGCCCTCCTTTTCGAGAGCCGGGCGGCGGAGCTCATTCGAGAAGGTATAGATCTCCAGCCGGTTTTTCTCCTCGAACAGCTCCAGCAGCTTCTGCTCAGGATCCCGGAGCAATCGATTGACCAGCTCGGCTCGAGTGAGCTCTGGAATCCGGGCCGGATCCAGCTTGAGCCAGCCGGCCAGGGATTTCAGCGTGTCTGGAGATGACCGGTAGCCGTCTTTCAGGGTCAGGCTGAGAGAATCATCGAGGAGAAGTATCGTTGATTTACGGATCTCTTTTTCCCGGCTGACCTCGATGACGGGATAGAAGACGATCAGCGCCAGCAGCAACACGAGGAGAGCCCGGACAGCGGCGATAGAGTACTTCTTCCAGCGCGCCAGGGCTCCCTCACGCGAATAGGTCAGGAAGACGATGGCTATACCCGCGGCGACCGCGAGCAGCGCCAGCAGGCCGAGCTCTCCCTCGGGGAATCGCGCCAGGCGGAGGTTAGCATCGCCGCCTTCGAGGGAGGAAGGATCGATCGAGAGCCAGCGAAGGAGCCATTGGGGCAGGGGGAGATCGTTCATCTTGTCTCACTCCCGGCGGGTGCCTTGTGGCGCGCGAAGCGGCAGGCGAGATAGCCTTCGAGGAACAGAAAGAGGATGAAGGTCAGCAGCAGGAGATCGGCGATCTCGAACTGTCCTCGGCCTGATTCGGAGAAGAGCTTCTCGTTTCGTATGACCTCGAGGTCGAGATCGGGATAGAGCGCCTTGATCTGTTCCGCAGTGACGCGGGCCGGGTTGGACTCCTCCGGATCGCTTCGGATGGCGAGAGCCCGCCATTCCCGTTCAGTGCCGGCCACCCGGTCAAGGCCGATTCGAAAGAGGCCCGTCTGCAGGGTAAAGCGTTCGCCCACCAGGAAACGGAATTCAGCCTTGCCCGTCTCACTCGTTTTGACCGGGGTCGCCTTGAGGGAACCTTCTGATCGTTCGTCAACGGCGAGATAACGGGCTTCGGTCTTATGCTCGCTCACATCGATGGGGACCTCGATCGGCTGTCCGGCCATGATTTCGGGTAGACGTCCCCGTTCTTTTCCGATGGTGTCCATGATCTGCCTGAGAAGGATGGGGAAGGTCGCGTTTGGCGGCCAGTCATGCCACTCATCATCGGCTGTGGTGGCGAACAGGATGGTTCGTCCCTTGCCGAATGATTTTTCAACCATCGCCGGACTCGAGTCCGGGTCGGAGAAGCTGGCGATGATTCTGCTCCCGGTGGTCGGCTGCAGCAACCAGAACTTCTCGAAGAGAACCTGCTGCAGGTAAGGCTCCGCGTCTCCTCTCAGGAGGCGGAAGTAGGGATGGTTGAAGTCGGGCCGCAGGCTCCAGCCATCGCCCTGGCTCCCGGCCGCCTTGCCCAGCTCTGCCGGGAGGAGGCCGCTCCAGGGGCGGGCCTCGCCCGCTTCTCCCTTGCCCAGCTCACGAGACCAGACCGCAGGGTCGGCCTGGTCGCCCGGAAAGACCAGCAGGGTTCCTCCGCCGGCTACAAATCGTCCGAGGTTTCTGCGGAACTCTTCCGGCAGGCTGTAGGTGTTGGCGAGGAATACCGCGTTGTAGCGGTCGAGGGAGGCCTGGGGGAGGTTGTCCTCGGTGACGACCACCGGCAGGATCCCGAAGGATGACTCCGCTCCTGGAGACAGGGCGTTGGCTATGAAGTCGGTCTCGCCTTCCCACGGTTCGGAGGACGGCTCTCCATTCACGAGGAGAACCTCGGATGCTTCAACCACATCGATGACGAATGTATAGAGGTTGTCTCCGGGGAGGGGATCCTTGACCCCCATGAGCTGAGCCTCTACCCAGTAACGGCCGGCCGAGCGGAAGGTCGACGTCACCGTCGCCCGCGCTCTCGAGGCGCCTTCGATCACGGGGATCGGCTGGGCTACGGCCGTAGACGAGGTCGTTCGCTTGCCGCTGAGGGGGCCGAAGGTCAGCTGGACGCGCAGGTTCCTGACGGCCTCGGATGAGAAGTTGTCGATGCTGATATGGATCTCCGCCGGGATTCCCACTGTTGGCCGGCCGCCCTCGATGCTGACATCGGAGATGGAGAGGTTGGCGGTGTCTTCGGATCCGACATCGTAGATGATGATTCTTGGGGGATTGTCCCGCGCCTGGGCGAGGCGTCCGAGCGCCTTTTTCAGGGAGTCGTTCGCGCCCCCGGCTCCATCTGTCCAGTCGACAGCCCGCAGGTCGGTGATGATAGAGAGAGAGCGGGGACGGGCGACGCCGGTCTCCGAGGTTGAGCTGAGCTCTGCGAGGTTGTCGATCGTGGCGCTGAGATCCATCCGGGTCCCGGTCGGCTGAAGCAGCCTGACGCTCTTGAGCAGCTTGCGAACACTCTCCTCATCCGCGAAGCTGCCTCGGATCGCGGCCCTGGGACGCGAAGGGCGAAGGATCAGTGCGCTGTCCCGGCTACCGCCGCGACCCAGCCGTTCCAGCTCCTGTGCGAGGGCCTCGCGGCCCTTTCGGAAGGTCGTCCCATCCGCTTCGTTGCGGTTCATCGAAAGAGAATCATCGAGCACGAAGACCTTCTCCTCGCTTTTGAAGGCGCCTGCCAGCCAGGAATACTCGGTGTCCGAGAGCATGGGGCGCGCGAGAAAGAGGGCGAGCAGGATCATCATCAGGGTTCGCAGGATCAGCAGGATCAGATGCTCGAGGCGAAGTCTGCGCCGGGTTTTCTTGAGGGCGGCCAGGAGGAACTCCATCGCGGCCCATTCCATCTTCCGCAGCTTGCGGCGGTTGAGCAGGTGGATGATGATGGGGATCGAGGCCGCCGCCAGGGCGGCCCAGGCAAGACCCGATGTGACGAAGCCGCTCATCGATTCATGTCCCATCGTGCTGGGTTGGAGGAGTGGTTCAACGTCGTATCCTTCGCATCCTGGCGCGGGCCGCTATCAATGAAATAACAGCCGCGTCCAATGGTTCGCTGGTGAGGGTTCTCTGGTAGTCGACGCCGCCGACGGAGACGATCCGCTCGATCTCCTGGAGGTATTCTTCGAATACCGAGACATAGGCTTCCCGCAGTTGGCGCGGGTCGGCGTTGACCTCGGGGTATTCTTCGAGGCCTTCAAAGAGGGTGTTTCCCTCGAAGGGGAAGGTCAGCTCAGTCTCGTCGAGAACATGGAATACGGCCACATCGTGTCCTCGCAGGCTGAAGGCCTGCAGGCCTCTTGTCAGCTCGTCACGGGGCGCGAAGAGATCGGATATCACGATGACCAGTCCCCGCCGGGGCAACTCTTCGGAAAGCTCTCCGAAGACCTGGTCGATCCCCGTCTTCTCCGCCGGGCTGGTCTCGTCCATGATTTCGCCGATCAGGTTGAGCACATTTTTCGCGGTGGAGGGGGGAACCCGCTTCCTGATCTTCGAGTCAAAAAGCGTGAGCCCGACCGAGTCCATCTGGCGGTTGAGGAGGTAGGCCAGCGAGGCGGCCAGGGTGCCTCCGTATTCGTATTTACTCATGCCTTCGCCGTGGCTGAAGCGCATGCTCTCGGAGCAGTCGAGCACGATATGAGCCCTGAGGTTGGTCTCCTCCTCGAACTTCTTGATGACGAAGCGTCCCAGGCGGCCATAGACCTTCCAGTCGATGTGGCGCGGGTCATCACCGGCCACGTAGGCCCGGTGATCGGCGAACTCAACGGCGGCGCCGTGATAGGGGCTCTTGTGAAGGCCCGTGATGATCCCCTCGACGACCATCCTTGCCCGCAGTTCGAGTCGACCTACGCGGGCCAGGACCTCAGGATCGTAAAACCTTTCGAACTTCGCCATCGCCCAGGGCC
>CAJWMA010000112.1 GCA_913042995.1 uncultured bacterium
GGCAGAAATATGCCCATCGAAGATGAACACGACAGCCTGAAAAAACTTCAGCTGGAGAAACTTACGGATCTCCTGAAAGAGATCTATCCCAGCAATAGTTTTTATCGGCATAAATTAGACAAATCTGGCTTCAAAATATCCGATCTGGACGAGAGCGGGACCCTTGAAGAACTGCTTGGAAAGCTTCCGTTTACAGAGAAACCGGAGCTCCAGGCGGACCAGGAAAAATTTCCTCCTTATGGGTCTAATCTGACCTACGAACTCGATTGCTACCTTCGCATCCATCGAACATCAGGGACCACGGGAGAGCCGATTTACTGGCTGGATACTGCTGATAGCTGGCAATGGTTCATCGATTGCTGGAAGAAGGTCTATGTCGGGGTAGGCCTTGAGAAGTCAGACCGTATTTTCTTCCCTTTCTCCTTTGGACCTTTTATTGGGTTCTGGGGGGCCTTTGAGGCAGGCCTCCAGTTAGGCAACTTCTGCCTGGCGGGAGGAGGCATGAGTTCTGTCGGGCGCCTCGCTTATCTGATCGAGCACGAGATCACCGTGATTTGCTGCACGCCGACCTATGCCCTCCACCTTGCCGAGGTGGCCGAAGAAAACAGCATTGAGCTCCCAGGCAGCTCCGTTCGACTTCTCGTTGTCGCTGGCGAGCCCGGGGGGCTGGTTCCAGGCACGCGCAAGCGCATTGCTGAGTTGTGGGGGGCAGAGGTAAGGGACCATCACGGGATGACGGAAATCGGGTGTGTCACCTATGAATCCGGGGAAAGCCCAGGGGCGCTCTGTCCCCTGGAGGAAGACTTTATCGTTGAGGTTGTCAAGCCGGGCTCCAGCGAAGGGGTCGAGGCTGGAGAAGCTGGGGAGCTGGTGCTTACCAACCTTGGGCGAAGCGGCAGCCCTCTCCTGCGATACAGGACAGGCGACATGGTTCGATTGAAGGCCGGGGGAAGTCGGGGAGGCGAAGACCGGGATGTCAGCCCCGGGCTCTTCGATGGAGGGATTCTCGGGCGTGCAGACGACATGTTCTTTGTCAGGGGAAACAATGTCTACCCCACTGCAATCGAAACCGTTATACGGGAATTTCGCGAGGTTGCGGAGTATCGCCTGAGGGTGGTAGAGTCTGGGGACTTGAATTCCCTGGAAGTGGATATTGAGCCCGTCGGCAGTGTCGGCGAAGACGACTCCACTGCCCTGGAAGAACTTCCAGTACGCATTGCCAAGGCCTTGCATGATGCCCTGCTGTTCAGAGTCAGGGTGCGCCTCGTGGATCGGGGGAGCCTGCCTCGACATGAATTGAAAGCCAGGAGATTGGTCAGAGAGAAGGATAACCAGTGATGAACTCGCGAGAAAAACCGGTTTTATTTCAGACCTCGGTCCTCATTGCCGCCGTTGCGATCACAGGACTGCTGTTGCAGGGCAGCGTTGTCGCCGATGAGTGGCCCGCCTGGCGCGGAACTGGCCAGAGGGGCTTCTCCCCGGAGAAAAATCTGCCCGCCAAATGGTCAAAGGATGGCGAGAACCTGCTCTGGACAACGCCTGTCGGGGCTCGCTCTGCTCCCGTTGCCTGGGACGGGCGCATCTATGTCCTCCACCTTACCGGCCAGGGAGAAACCTGGCAGGAGGAGGTCGTATGCATGGACGCTGAATCCGGCAAGGTTCTCTGGCGCTACGCCTTTAATATTTTCCTTACCGATATACCTTCAACTCGTGTCGGCTGGTCCAATCCATGCGTCGACCCGGAGACGGGCAATGTAATTGTTCATGGCGTCCAGGGGGTTTTCGTCTGTATCGACAAGGACGGAAAGATGGTCTGGCGTCACTCACTCACCGAAGAGTTTGGCCGGATCTCCGGCTATGGCGGCCGGACCCATACGCCCATGGTGGATGAGGGCAGGGTCGTTATCAGCTTTCTTAATTCTTCCTGGGGCAAGCAGGGAAGAGGCTCTCACAGGTACCTGGCTCTCGACAAGTTGACCGGCGAGGTTGTCTGGTGGTCGACTCCGGGCGGCGCGCCGCTTGACACCACCTATTCGATGCCTTCGGTGGCGGTGATTGATGGCGTTCGACTCCTGGTGGTCGGTTGCGCGGATGGCAATGTCTATGGCCTGAAATCATCGACAGGCGAGAAGGTCTGGACCTTCAGGCTGTCCAAGCGCGGACTCAATGCCTCGGTCATTGTGCACGGCGGCCTTGTCTACGCCTGCCATAGCGAAGAGAACCAGCTCAGCACCGATTCCAAGCAGCCTGTAATGGGCCGAGTCGTATGCTTTAAGGCGTCAGGCTCAGGCGACATCACCAAGACGAACGAGGTCTGGAGGGTCGATGGCCTGACGGCGGGATACTCTTCGCCGGCCGCCGATGACAAGTACCTCTATGTCGGGTCGAATTCTGCAAACATCCACTGCTTTGACCTGAAGACGGGCAAAGAGGCCTGGGTTCATAATGTCGGCACCGTCCTCAAGGCCTCTCCGGTTGTTGGAGATGGCAAGCTCTACGTGGGCGAGGTCAGCGGCCACTTCTCTATATTGAAGCTCGGAGACAAGAAGGCCGTAACTCTGAGCAAGGAGAAGTTCGCCCTGAAAGATGGGCGCCCCATGGAAATTAACGGGTCCGCCTGCATTGCCAGGGGGAAGGTGTATTTCTGTACTTCACAAAACATTTACTGCATCGGCAAGGCCTCCGCCGGCGCTGGCGGCGCAGGGATTCCATGGCCGGCCAGCACCGCAAAGGCGGAGACTGGAGCCAAGCCCGCGCATATCCAGGTGCTGCCCGCGGAGGTCGAGACTGGCCCGGGGAAGACTCTCGCCTTCAAGGCGCTGCTGTTTGACTCGAAGGGAAGGCTTATTGGCGAGTGCGCCCCGCAGTGGTCCGTGTCCGGCCTGAGCGGCGAAGTGGATGCCAGGGGGATGCTGTCCACTGCCCGGGACGGCTCCTTCCAGGGAGGGCTCCTGACAGCCTCCCATGCAGGCCTCAAGGGCTCCGCCCGAGTCAGGGTTGTTCCTTCGCTCCCTTTGAAGATTGATTTCGAAGATCGCAAGCCAGGGCTCGCTCCCTCAGGCTGGATCAGCGCGGGAGCGGTCAAATTCAAGGTCGTCGACCTGGATGGGAACAAGGCGCTCAAGAAACTCTCTGACAAGCCGAAGTTCATTCTTGCAAGGATGTACTTCGGACTTCATTCCCAGAAAAACTACACCTTCCAATTGGACATGATGGGGACAGAGCAGAAATTTCAGCTTCCCGACATGGGCTTCTTTGTCAGCAGGTATCGATTTGACCTGCTTGGGAACCGGCAGGGCGCCAGGATCGTCTCCTGGTCTCCCATGCCGCGACTTGAAAAGAAGATAAAGTTCAAGTGGGATCCAAAGGTCTGGTACACCGCCAAGATGAAGGTGGACCGCTCCGGCGGAAAGGCCATCGTGCGAGCCAAGGTCTGGAAGCGAGGAACGGAAGAGCCGGCCGCCTGGACTCTTGAGGTGAACGATTCGACCCCCAACCGCAGCGGGGCTCCGGGGCTCTACGCCTACTCTGCCGGAAGTACTGACAAGAAAATCGGCGGCGAGATTTTCTACGACAACATCATTATCACTGAAAACAAATAAACGGCCCGCTCCCCTCAGGCATCGGCCTCTTGCCGGCCTGTGCTGCGGCATTAACGAAAGAAGATTCGATGCATCTTGAAAATACTTACAGGGCACATTGCCGCTTGCCGGCGATGCTGTTGTTCGCCGCGGCCTTGGTAGCAATTGCCGGGGGCTGCGAGGTTTTCCTGCTCCACGAAAGCGACAGCGCCGACAGTGAGGGGAAGTCAAAAGAGGCTCCGGCCGCGGCTGGGAAGGACGTAAAGACTCCTGCCGGGGAGGCCTCCGCCAAAAAAACTGATTCAAAGAAAGATGCCAAGGCTGCCCAGAGCTGGCCCATGTGGGGAGGGCAGACGTCCAGGAATATGGTCAACAGCTTCGCCACGGGTGTTCCGTCCTCCTGGGATGTCGCAAGCGGGAAAAACATCAAATGGGCCGCCCCCCTGGGCTCTCAAAGCTATGGCAATCCAAGCATTGCCGATGGCAGGGTGTTTGTCGGCACGAACAACGAGGGCAAGAGGAACCCCGACATCGTCGGCGACAAGGGTAATATTATGTGTTTCTCCGCGGCCGATGGGGAACTCCTCTGGCAGGCGGTCCATGACAAGCTCAGCCAGGGTCGCGTGAATGACTGGCCGGAGCAGGGAATCTGCTCTTCCCCGGTAATTGAAGATGGGGTCATTTACTACATCAGCAATCGATGCGAGCTGGTCTGCGCCGATGTAGATGGCTTTCTCGACGGCAAAAATGACGGGCCCTATAAAGACGAAAAATATACCAGCAAGATCGATGGGGACTTCATCTGGGTTCTCGATATGCTCAACGAGTTCGGCGTTTTCCCTCACAACCTGGCAACTTGCTCGCCCCTTGTCGTTGGGGACCTGGTCTTCCTGATTACATCGAATGGGGTTGAGCGTGACCATATCGCCATCCCGAACCCCAGGGCGCCCAGCTTCCTCGCTGTAAATAAGAAGACAGGCGAGATGGAGTGGGGCAGCAACGCGCCAGGCGATGGCATCCTTCACGGGCAGTGGTCCTGCGCGACCTACGGCGTGGCCAATGGAGTTCCCCAGGTTCTTTTTCCTGGGGGAGATGGATGGCTCTATAGCTTCAAACCGAACGATGGAGATCTCTTGTGGAAATTTGATCTCAACCCGAAGGATTCCAAGTGGGAGCTGGGCGGCCTCGGGACACGCAATAATATTATTTCCACCGCCGTTATGCTTGGCGATCTCGTCTACCTCGCCGTTGGCCAGGATCCCGAGCACGGCGAGGGAATAGGGCATCTCTATGCCATTGATGCAAATGGCGCGGCCGGGGACATCACCGGGAAGGCCAAGGTCTGGCATTACGGCGGTGAGGAATTCAAGCGGACGATTTCCACTGCTGCCGTTGCGGATGGCCTGCTGTATATCTCTGACCTGAGTGGATTCCTGCATTGCCTCGACGAGAAGACCGGAAAGCCCTATTGGGTTTATGACATGCTGGCTGCCGTCTGGGGATCGCCCACCGTCATCGATGGCAAGGTGTTCCTCGGAGATGAGGACGGAGATGTCGTGGTGCTGGAGCACGGCAAGAAGATGAAGGTCATCAGCGAAACCAACATGGACAACTCGGTCTACACCACCCCTGTCGCGGTTGACGGGGTTCTCTACATCGCCAACAGGACCACCCTGTTTGCCATCGAAGAGAAAAAGAACTGAAAAGAAAACAGGCGCGCACTTGACCGAAACAACAGAAAGTTTAGAAGCGACCGCTGAGCAGGTTCAGCATGCGGCCGGCGAGCTTGACTCCTGGGTTCGCGAGGTTATCGATTGGCATTTCAGCCCTGAGACGGGCTGCCCTTTCTGGCTCGATTACGCCGAAAATCTCCCCTGGGACCCTCGTGAAGAGATTCGGAGTTTCGGTGACCTGTCGCGCTTTGAGGCGTTTGAGGACGAATGGCTGCGGGGCGGCCCGGTTGAGCGATGGATTCCGAAAGGTCTTGATGGGAAGCCCATCTACATTTTCGAGACAGGCGGGAGCACGGGCCTTCCAAAGAGCCGGATTTCCAGCGAAGATTTCAGAATCGATTACGAACTGTTCAGCAAGACGCTCTCCGATGAGAGCTTTCCTCCCGGCTCGGACTGGATTTCCCTCGGGCCCACAGGCCCAAGGCGGCTCCGCCTTGCTGTTGAGCACCTTGCCCAGCATCGAGGGGGTATCTCCTTCTGCCTCGACATGGATCCAAGGTGGGTCGTCAAGTGCCTCAAGAGAGGCTGGGTTGAGGGAGCCCAGGCCTATAAGGACCACGTTGTAGACCAGGCCCTGACCATTCTAAGAGCTCATCCGAATGTAAAATGCATGTTTACGACTCCCAAGCTTCTCGAGGCCCTATGCGAAAAGGTCGACATAGGACGACTTGGGATCACCGGCATTTTCTGCGGCGGGACTGAAATGGATGAGGCCTTCCATCAGAAGGCGAGGGAAGAGCTCGTTCCCGGGGTAGATTTTGTCCCTACCTATGGAAATACGCTCATGGGCCTCGCCTGCAACCGCCCCTATGTACCTGGCGGAGGGTATGCGATTACCTACTTTGCGCCTCAGCCCAGGGCTGTCCTCCAGGTGGTCCAGCCGGACTCTCCTGCTGATGTCGTCGGTTACGGAGAGCTCGGCCGGGTCAAGCTCACGACCCTTACGAAGGAGTTTTTCGTCCCCGGCTTCCTTGAGCGTGATGAGGCCTATCGGTCCGAGCCGATTTCCGCCTACCCCTGGGATGGAGTCCGCGATGTCAGGCCATTTGGCAGCCTGGAGCAGAATGTCGTGGTCGGAGTTTACTGACCCTGGCACCTGAATCTTCTCCAGCCATACATGCAGATAGTTATTAGGGGCGCCTGCAAGGCACGGTTAACGCCGCCTGAAATACATGTCGAAGGATCTTCTAGATAAATATTCACCTACGCGAATCGTTGCCGGTCCCGGCAGCCTTGCGCAGCTAGGAAAGCTGTCAAAGGAGCTTGGCGCCGCCAGGGTGCTGGTCGTTTCTGATCGAGGCGTGACATCGGCTGGGCATACCCGGCAGGGGTTGGACTCGCTTGAATCGGCAGGCCTCGAGGTCGATCTATACGATGGAGTGGAAGAGAACCCTACCACGGTCCACGTTGGTGAGGGGCTCGAGCGAGCAAGCACCTTCAGGCCGGACCTGCTGGTCGGTCTTGGCGGAGGCAGCGCCATGGACTGCGCCAAGGGCATCAATTTCGTTTACAGCTGCGGCGGCTCGATGGCCGACTACCATGGCGTTGGCAAGGCCACCTCCGAGCTGTTGCCCATGATCGGAGTCCCCACGACCTCCGGAACAGGAAGTGAGACTCAATCCTTTGCCTTGATCTCCGATGCCGCTACCCATGAGAAGATGGCCTGCGGCGACAAGCGCGCCGCTTTCAAGACGGCCATACTCGACCCTCTGACCACGGTCACCCAGCCGGTCCAGGTCACAGCCGCTACAGGAATCGATGCGATCTCCCACGCGGTTGAGTCCTATGTCACCCGGCAAAGAAACGATGTATCTAAAAAACTTTCTGTCGAAGCCTGGAATCTGCTGAGCGGAAACTTCCAGAAGGTGATCGAGTCCCCTGAAGATGTAGATGCGCGGGCCGCCATGCAGCTCGGGGCGTGCCTTGCAGGGCTCGCCATTGAGCACTCCATGCTGGGGGCCGCCCATTCGGCGGCCAACCCGCTCACCGCGCGTTATGGGGTCATCCACGGCGTCGCTGTCGGGCTCCTGCTCCCTGTTGTTGTCAGGTTCAACTCCGTTGCCTGCGAGGACGATTACCGGGAGCTTTACGGCGTCTCATCTGCAGGGAGCGAATCGCTCGCTTCCAGGCTTGAAGAATTTAGATCACTTAGCGACTTGCCAGGGAGGCTGTCTGATTGCAAAGTAAACAAGGAAGACATTCCCCTGATGTCGCTTGAGGCCGCTGGCCAGTGGACGGCTCAGTTCAATCCCAGGGAGGTTACCCCGGGCGGATTCAGCGAGATATACCGCGCGGCGTATTGAGGCCGAATTTCCAGCTCCTGGTTTATGATCTCGAAGGGTTTAAGTACACATGAGCAGCTTCCATATGAATAAGAGCGGCGTCCTGTTTGCCGGGCTTCCCGTCTTCACCGTCGCTCTCTTTCTGCTTTCCACGCCGCTGCCAGGCCAGGATGAGGCGCCCGGGAAGGGCAAACCCGCCGGCCTGCAGGCGGTCGACTCCGAATCCAGCAGTTGGCCGGTGTTTCGGGGAGGGACACTCCAGGCCGGAGTGAGAAAGACAGCGCCTGCTGACAAGCCCGGCCTGGCCTGGACCTTTGACATGGGGGACGCGGTGGAAGCCACCGTGGCGATCTCCGAGGGGCGGGTTTATGCCGCAGGGGTGGATGGCAGGGTGGTCGCGCTCGAACTGATGGCCGACAACCGGAAAGGGAAGAAGATCTGGGAGCACAAGGTCAAGGCCGGCATACGATCCTCTCCGGGTATCCGGGCTGGCAAACTGTTCTTCGGTGACGACTTTGGATTTGTGCACGCAGTCGATGCCGCCACCGGCAAGCCGCTCTGGACCTATGAAACCGAGGGCGGCGCGGAGATTCTCTCCAGCGTTAATTTTTCAGGCTCATCTCTGCTGGTCGGGTCCTACGATGGATTCCTCTACTGCCTTGATTGCAAGACGGGCAAATTGTTATGGAAGGTGGAGACCGGCGCTCCTGTCCATTGCAGCCCAGCCATCAGCGAAGGGAAGACTTTTGTAGCGGGTTGCGATGGACTGCTTCGTGTCATCGATGTGAAGACCGGCAAGGAGGTCAGCCAGCTTGAGCTTGGAGAGAATACGGCGGCCTCTCCCGCTGTTGATGGGAATCAGCTCTATGTCGGAACCTACGGGAGCCAGATCAAGGGAGTTGACTGGAAGGCGGGAAAGATTCTCTGGTCTTACCAGCACCCCGTACGGCGGTTCCCCTATTACGCCTCCGTCGCCCTTGGCAAGCGGCTGGTTGTCGCTGGCGGCCGCGACAAGCTGATCCATGGAATTGATCGCGCCACCGGAAAGTCTGCCTGGACCTTCCAGACCAGGAGCCGGGTGGAGAGCTCCCCAGTGATTGCAGGGACCCGTGTCCTCTGCGGCTCGTCGGACAAAAACATCTACATGCTCGAGTTGGCTACCGGCAAGAAGATCTGGGCCTTCGAGGGTGATGGGTCCTTTGTCGCCTCGCCGGCTCTTGCCGGCGGCCGAATGGTCATTGGGTGCGATAGCGGCCTGGTCTATTGCTTTGACCTGGACCCGGCCAAGAAATGAAACAGGACGTCAAGTCGTGAAAATCGCTTACATTACCGCCGGGGCGGCTGGGATGTATTGCGGCAACTGCCTTCGTGACCACGCCCTGGCAAGAGCGCTCCGCGACCTTGGCGAGGAGGTCACGCTGGTCCCCATCTATACCCCTCTGCAGACCGATCTGGAGCCTGGGCCGGAGGTGAGGCGAGGCGCGGTCTTTTTTAATGGCATTCGAGCTTATCTTGAACAGCACGTGCCGTACCTGCGTGAGCCCCGGCCGGTGATAGACCGCCTGCTTGGCTCCCGGCCGGTAGATGCCTTGCTTTCCCGGCTGCCGGTGGGGACCAACGCCTCCAAGCTCGGCGCCATGACTCATTCCATGCTGCTTGGCGAGGATGGATATCAGAAAAAGGAGATTGAACAGGTCCTGAGATGGCTCAAGGAGGATCTCAAGCCGGATATTGTCCATATCTCCAATCTTCTCCTTGTCGGCATGGCCAGGCGGATCAAGGAGGAGCTCGGGATCCCCATCGTTTGCACCTTGCAGTCCGAAGATCATTTTATCGACGAGCTTCCGGAGCCGTTTCGATCGAAGTGCATCGAGGAAATCAAGGCAAGGGCCGGAGCGCTGGATGGGCTGGTCGCTGTCAGCGCCGCATATCGTTCGGCGGTATGCGGAAAATATGGGCTGGATGAAGACGGAGTCCACGTCATCCTGCCCGGGATCCCGCTCGAGGGGCATCGCCAGAAGACCAAGAAGAACAGCTCGGAACCCCTCCAGTTGGGCTATTTCGCGAGGATAAGCCCGGAGAAGGGGCTGGATAAGCTTTGCCAGGCATTCTGCGCTCTTTCTCGTGATGGAAACGACCAGCTGGTCCTGCGGGCCGGCGGTTACCTGCCGAGATCTTCGGCTGGATGGCTCGAAGGGGTCTCCAGCACCCTTGACCGAGCTGGCGTGTCGGACCGAACCGAGCTCCTTGGAACCCTTGACAGGCAGGAAAAGCTCCAGTTCCTCTCCGAACTGGACCTCTTCTCCGTTCCGGCGCAACGACCGGAATCGAAGGGTCTCTACGCATTGGAGGCTATGGCCAGTGGAGTTCCTGTTGTCCTGCCTGACGAGGGGGTCTTCCCGGAGCTTATCTCCCCGGGAGGAGGGGGTTTTCTTTACGACCCGACAGACCGAGATGGGCTGAAGTCTGCCCTTGGAGTGTTAATAGCCGACCCTGACCTTCGGGAGCGGCTCGGCCGGGAGGGGATGGAATCTGCGAGGCTGCATTTCAGCTCGGAACGCATGGCGAAGGACACCATCGCCTACTACAGCCGGCTCGCGTAGATGTCAAATGTCCGCTCCCTCTCGCAAAGCTTCCGTGAATGCTGTAATTTAAATTTATGCCATCAGACTACCGCAAAGAACGCCGGGTGGAGTTTTCAGAAACCGACCTGGCGGGAATCATTCATTACTCCTCCTATTTTCAATTTATGGAGGAGACCGAACACGAATTCCTCAGGTCGCTCGGGCTCAGCGTCCAGCTTCGTGAGGACGACACCACGTACGGCTTTCCGAGACTTTCAACTCGGTGCGAATATTCCCGCCCCCTTCAATTCGAAGATGTTGTCGATGTTGAGCTCAGGGTAGCCAGGCTTGGCCGGAGCTCCATTACCTACCAATTCCTCTTTACCAGCGAAGGGGAGGAGGTCGCGCGCGGAGAAGTCAGCGTCGCCTGTGTTGTGCGAGACTCAGAAGGAGTGATGAAATCCAGCCCCATCCCATCCTCTCTCGCATCACAACTCACCGCGCACGCCGGCGAGCCGCTGACCTTTGGCCCTCCATCGAGCAGGAAAAGATAGTTCCTGGAACGTGTGCCGCATTGAAAATCGCGATCTCAAACCTGTCCAAAACTTACCCCGCGCCTTCGGAGCCCCTGGTTGTCCTCGACGGAATCAGCCTGGAGCTTGAGTCCGGCGGGTCTCTCGCAATCCAGGGAGCCTCCGGTTGCGGGAAAAGCACGTTCCTGCATATTCTTGGAACGCTGGAGGCGCCCTGCTCCGGTTCGGTACTCCTCGACGGCTCAGACCCCTTTCAACTGGATGACAAGGCTCTTGCCGCCTTCAGGAATACCGAGATCGGATTCGTTTTCCAGGACCACTATCTCCTCCCGCAATGTACGGTTCTCGAGAACGTGCTCCTGCCGACACTTGTAGGCACTGTGCCGGGAGAAGAGCCTGAGTCCATCGCGCTCGAGCTCCTGGAGAGAGTAGGTCTTTC
>CAJWMA010000113.1 GCA_913042995.1 uncultured bacterium
TGGCGCGCAAAAACGGCTACGCCATCTCAGCCGACGCGGACTTCTGCATCGTCGGTACGGTGGACCCTGAGGCCTCCAGGCCCGAGGGACCCTTCGGTGATCATCTGGGCTACTACAGCCTGAAGCACGACTTCCCGGTCCTCAAGGTGGAGGCCGTCTACCATCGCCGGGATGCCATCTGGCCTTTCACCGTTGTCGGACGTCCACCCCAGGAAGATTCCAGCTTCGGTGCCCTGATCCACGACCTGACTGCTCCCCTGGTACCCCGGGAGATCCCCGGCCTCCATGCCATGCACGCAGTCGACGCCGCGGGGGTGCACCCACTGATGCTGGCCATCGGCAGCGAACGTTACGTACCCTACGCTGAGCGCCAGCCGCGGGAGCTCCTGACCATCGCCAACGCCGTGCTCGGTTTTTCACAGGCCTCCCTGGCCAAGTACCTCCTCATCGCCGCCCGCGAGGACGATACGGACCTCGATGCCTCGAATGTCGAGGGCTTCCTTCGACACATACTCGAGCGAGTCGACCTCGAACGGGACCTGCATTTCCAGACTCGCACGACGATCGACACACTCGACTATAGCGGCGCGGGCCTGAACTCCGGCTCCAAGCTGGTGATTGCCGCGGCCGGAAAGAAAAAGCGCGAGCTCGACACGGCCGTCCCCGCCAAGCTCAGCCTTCCCGATGGATTCCGGGATCCGCGAATGGCGCTTCCCGGAGTGCTCATCATCGAGGCCCCTCCGGCCCTTGATGAAGAAAGCTCGAGAGAGGAGGCGGGCTCTCTCGCCGCCCGGCTCGGCGACACCGGGATCTCAGGCGGCATCGCCCTGGTCGTGCTGACGGAAGACTCGGAATTCTGCGCCAGGAATACGAGCAACTTCCTCTGGGTAACCTTTACCCGGTCAAACCCCTCCCACGACCTGCACGGCGCTGGAAGCTTCATCGAGCACAAGCACTGGGGGTGCCGCGGGCCCATGGTGATCGATGCCCGCATCAAACCGCGCCACGCTCCACCGCTCATCGAAGACCCGGCGGTTTCAAGAAACGTCGACCGGCTTGCCGCTCAAGGCGGCCCGCTCCACGGGATCATCTGAGCCGCTAGCTGTCGGCCAGGGCGGCCCTCGCCGCGTTGCGTCCACAGGCCCCGAGAACTCCGCCGCCGGGATGGGCCCCGGCGCCGCAGAGGTAGAGACCCTCCAGCGGGGTCCTGTAGCGCGCCCAGCCGCCGACGGGCCGCTGAAAGAAGAGCTGGTCGGGAGTCATCGCTCCATGAAAAATATTTCCTCCTGTGAGAGCGAATTCCCGCTCCATGTCGAGAGGGCTGATAGCATCGTAACCGATCACGCTCTTCTCGAAACCGGGAGCGTAGCTGTCGAGCAGGCGAATGCAGGTACGAGCGAAGTCATCCCGCAGCTCATCCCAATTACCCTCGGCCAGCTCGTAGGGGGCGTATTGAACAAACATGCTCATCACGTGGTGGCCTTCGGGAGCGAGAGATGGATCGAGAACCGAGGGAATCGTGCATTCCAGGATGGGCTCCGTAGAGGGCCGGCCTGAGCGAGCCTCGTTATAGGCCCGCTCGATATAACCAAGACTCGGCGAGATGTGGATGGTCCCCCGGTGCTGCGGGCCGGGCTCCCGCCCGGGGCAGGCCGTGAAATCGGGCAGCTCGCTCAACGCGAGATTGAGCTTGAAGGTGGCGCTCGAAAAATCCAGCGCCTCGATCGAACGACGGAAGGACTCCTCGAGCAGATCGGGAGGCAGCAGGTCGAGAAAGGTGATCTTCGGCCCGGCATTCGAGAAAACGAGGTCCGCGTGGAGCTCCTCCCCCGAGGCCAGCCTGACCCCGCGGGAGCCGCCATCCTCGACCAGGATCGACTCGACCCCACAGCCGGTACGAATCTCGACACCAAGATCACGAGCGGCCGCGGCGATCGCCTCGCTGAGCGCGCCCATTCCCCCCCGAACATAACCCCAGACCCCTCGGGCGCCATCGGTCTCTCCCATGACATGATGGAAGAGTACGTAGGCCGTTCCCGGCGTCCTGGGGCTTGCCATCGCGCCGATGACCGCATCGGTCGCAAGCGTTACCTTGAGCTCCTCACTCTCGAACCACTCATCCAGCAGGCGGGAGGCGCTGCCGGCGAGCATCCCGAGAAAGGGATAGAGCTCCTTGCCGAGCCGGCGGGCTCCAAGCCCAAGCCTGAAGAGGCTGAGCAGATCACCCGGCCTGCGCGAGAGGGGGTCCGGCGGCGCTCGGTCGAGCGTGGGCTCGAGCACCTCGACCATGCGCCCGAGCATGGCCTCGTAGCGCTCATAGGCCTCCGCGTCACGCTCGCTGAATTTCGAGATTTCCCGGCGGTTGAGCTCGGCATCCGGACCAAGAAAGAGGTGCTCCCCACCAGGAAAGGGAGTGAAGGAGGAAGGCTCCCGGGGCAGCATCTCGAAGCCGTAGTCCTTGAGCTTCAGCTCCCTGATGATCTCCGGGCGAAAGAGCGAGTTCACATAGGCCAGGCGGGAAAACCTGTAGCCGGGGATAACCTCCTCTGTGATGGCGCAGCCGCCCACCAGTTCCCTGCGCTCGAGGACCAGCACCTTGCGGCCGGCCCGGGCAAGATAGCAGGCGGCGACCAGGCCGTTGTGCCCGGCGCCTATGATGACCGCATCGTATTTTTCCACTTTTCCCCTGCTCAGGCTCCACCGGCGAAGGCCATATCGTAGCCGCAGACC
Source organism: uncultured bacterium (assembly GCA_913042995.1). Taxonomy (GTDB): domain Bacteria; phylum Planctomycetota; class UBA8108; order UBA8108; family UBA8108; genus UBA8108. The sequence continues at coordinate 2,731 of CAJWMA010000113.1, forward strand.
ATGAGCGCCACATCGACTAAAGCGTGGCTCAGCCAGGCGCCGTAGAGTGAGCCGGTACGCTCATAAAGCACTGACCAGATCACCCCCCCGAAGGAGACACAGAGTGACAGCGGAATGGCCAGGGTCCAGAAATAGTCGTCGGGAAGGAAGGCGTCGATGACGATCACGTGGTGGGCCATGAACCCCAGGCTCGAGACCGGGTTGGCCCAGGCCCTGCCGATGTAACGCCGAGCCCGGCCATAGACAAACCACCGCCAGTAGTATTCCTCGAGAAAGGAATGAACCACCGAATAGAACACCGCGATCAGGATGAAGCCTCCAAGGCTGTCGGCTCCGAGACCGGTGAGCTTTTCTCCAAGCGCTTCAGGGGCGTCTCTGAACGCGGGATGATGCTTCAGGTATCCGTAATAGAGGCCCAGGCAGGAAGCGGAAATCGCCAGGCCGAGGAGTCCCGCGAAAAGCAGCCCGTCCCTCGATGCGCCGCGGACCCTGATGGGCTGGCGGAGAATCAGCCAGACCCAGGCGAGCGGCAGGCCAAACTGCACAAGCTTGCTCAGCCCGCCGAGGGGCAGCATCCACGACTCCCCGCTGAACCGAACGAAATAGACCCAGGCGGCCAGGGTGGGGAAAACCATCGCGAAAACCAGGACCGCCTTTTCGGAGCCGCCGCCGAGACTACGGGCCTCTCCGCTGTCGGTTTCAACTTCTCCGAGACCGGGCATCAGCCCTCCTCCCTGGCGAAACCCGCGCGAAACTCTTCAAGCGACAGCAGCTCACCGGGGCCTTCGTCGGGACTGATAAACCACTCCATCGTGCTCGCCCCCCCTCCCGCGAGAATGGGCTCCCATTCCGGCGGAGTCGCCATCCATTCACCTCCGGGACCCAGCATGTGGCCGCGGTCAGAGGAAAAGGTTGCCAGGTATTCCTCCGCGTCGACAACGCGGAATACAGGATCAAAAAAATCCGGCAGATCGTCGGAGTCGCGAAAGGTGCTCGCCAGGTAGACCCGCAGGGGAGCCGGGAGCCCGAGGCGCGTATCAAGGTCCCAGGCCATCCACTCCCCCTGCAGAGCGACGACGAAGGCGTGGTAGTCCCAGCAGACCGGTTCATCTTCATCCCCGGCAAGCTGCTGGTCCCAGAGCCGACAGACTCCTCCGTGACTGAGCACAAAGACCACCTTGACCTCGACGCCCTCGAAGACCGGTTCCTGGCAGAGATGCCAGGCGTTCTCTTCACAGTAGCTGGTCGCGTATTTATAGCCTGTTTTTTGAGGATCCATCTTCGTCAGGACTCCCCTTTCACAGCATCATAGGCCTGCACCAGGTCACGCGCGCCCGCCTCAACCAGCTCCCACGAACCATCATCGTTCGTGGAGGAATTGAACAGCGCGCCCCCCACCCCGAAGGCGGAGGCGCCGGCCGCGTGAAAATCTCCCAGGGTGGACGCGTCTACCCCCCCTGTCGGCATGAGCCGGACCTGGGGCAGGGGTCCCCTGATATCCTTCAGGTAGCCCGGGCCAAACTGGTTGGCGGGAAACACCTTGACCATATCAGCGCCCTGGCTCCAGGCCGTGTGGATCTCAGTCGGAGTGAGCGCCCCTGCCATCACCGGAACGCCTCGCTGACGACAGGCCGAGATCACCTCGCTCGAAACAACCGGCGTAACGATAAACGCCGCGCCTGCGCCAAGAGCGAGCTCGAGATCGTCAAGGGTACAGACCGTGCCGGCGCCGACCTGGACCTCGTCTCCACCAACCTCGATGGCGGCGGAGATGGCCTCACTGGCCGCCGGTGAATTCATCGTCACCTCAACGCATCGCAGGCCGCCCCTCGCCGCCGCCTCGACCAGGCTTCGGACCACCGGCACCTCGAAACCCCGCAGGATCCCGACGATGGGGAGCTTCTCGAATTGTTGCCAGCTGAAGTCCCTGCCCACGCCATCAACTCCCGATATCGATAATGATTTTCCCGGTCTGCTTCCCGTCCTCGAGATACCGGTGAGCCTCGGCCAGCTCAGCCAGGGGGAAAACCCTGTCGATCACCGGCTTCAGCCTGCCCTCACCCATCAGGGCGAGAACCTGCTCCAGCTCATCCCTGCGGCCCATCGTTGACCCGAGGATAGACTGGCCCATGAAGTATACACTGGAAAGGTTCACCGTCACCTCGGCTCCCCCCGTCGTGCCGCAAAAAACCAGCCTCCCGCCCTTGGCCAGGCTCGCGAGATCACACTCCCAATTGGGCTCCCCGACATGATCAAAGACGACATCGGCGCCGCGTCCGGAGGTAAACTCCATCACCCGAGCGGGCACATCATCCTCCCGGTAGTTCACGGTCTCCCGCGCTCCGCAGCGCATGGCGTGCTCGAGCTTCTCCTCCGTGCTCGATGTCGCCAGCACCTGGGCTCCAAGATGGCTGGCGATCTGGATCGCCGCGGTGGAGACCCCGCTGCCGGCCGCCTGGATGAGAACCCTCTCACCTGCGCGCACTTCGGCGCGAGCCACCAGCATATGCCAGGCGGTGATATAATTGATCGAGACAGCGGCGGCCTCGTGCATCGAGAGCGTCTTCGGCTTGGCGAAACAATTCGCCGCCGGCACAGCGATCTTCTCGGCCATCCCGCCATCGCGCGCGGCGCCGTAGATGCGAAAATCGGGGCAGAGCTGGTCATCTCCTCGGGAGAGAGCATCCTCATCGCCATGCCCTTCGCAGGGATAGATGATGACCTCGTCGCCCGGCTCGAGACCGCTGTCGGACGGAGCCTCCAGCACCACCCCCGCGGGATCGCTGCCCGGAATGATCGGCAGGGGAAAGTTACGCTTACCGCCAAGGCGGACCCAGATATCAAGATGATTCAGGCCGCAGGCTGAGACCTCTACAAGAGCATCGCCGGGACCCGGCTCGGGATCCGGCCTCTCACAGATTTTCAGGACCTCCGGTCCCCCATGTTCCTCGAAAAAAGCTGCTCTCAACTTCGACTGCCTTCCCTGTAGTAATCCCAGTTTCTTTATCTTACGCAATCCGGAGCGATGGTTCAGCACATTAGACTGCAGCAGTCTATCCTCTGGACCTCGCAGGGGCGATCAATACAATACACCGCCCTATGCTTAAACCACTTTCGAGGACATTGTCTTGAAACCTACCTCCCTGCTGGGACTTTCACTGGAGCTGATCGGTGAGGTCGCCGAGCCCGGACCCTATCCGGCCGATGCGCGTGTCGGCCGTTTTTTCAGAAGCAGACGCTTCCTCGGAAGCCGCGACCGGCGCTTCATCTCCGAGGCTGTCTATGGCTGGTTGCGGTTCCATGACCGCTCGAGGCCCCGCTGGCTCTCCTGGCTCAAGCTGCGGAACCTCGATGACCTGGATGACAGCTCGGACCAGGGACGCTTCCTGCTTGATATCCTGGCGATGGCGCAGGACGGCGTCTTCCCCTGGGAATTCACCCCGACCTGCGAGGCCGTCCTGGAATGGGGAGACCTGGATGGCCACAGCCTCGATGACCAGGTCAGGCAGGCCGCCTCCGATTCATTCCTCGACAAGGACTGCTGGCCAACCGACCCTGAAGAGCGCTTCGCGGCTGAATGCAGCATGCCTCTCTGGCTCGGAAAGCTGATCGGCGAGCAATATGGAAGAGAGCGCGGCCTCGAGCTCGCGCGTGAACTCTGCTCGCCGGCCAGCGTCGACCTGCGCGTTAACTCCAGGCGCGCCTCCAGGAAAAAGGTGATGCGCAGCCTCCAACGGGAAACCGAGGCCGAGGTTGAGCTCTCGAGCTTCAGCTCCACCGGCCTCCGCCTCGATCGCCGGATCAACCTGACCGCGACCACCGCCAGCCGGAAGAGCTGGATAGAGATCCAGGATGAAGGCAGCCAGGCTGCCGTCTATTCAACCGACGCCGCCCCCGGGATGACGGTCATCGATGCCTGCGCGGGAAGCGGCGGCAAGACCCTCGCCCTCGCCGACATCATCTTCCGGGAAGAAGAGGGGGCCGAGGTTCCCGCCCACCTTCAGAGCCGGCTGGTGGCCTGCGAGGTACATCACAAAAAACTCCAGGAGCTGCGCAGGCGAACGAAGGATGCCAGCCTCGGAGGGCAGGTCGAATACGCCCTGATTGGCGAGCACGGCGACCTGAGCAATATGCTGCCGCGGGCGCACCTGGTGCTGGTGGACTCGCCCTGCACCGGGCTGGGCACGCTCCGCCGCAACCCGGAAGCGAAAAACCGCTACGGAGAGAAAGATGTCAGGCGATTCCAGTCGCTGCAGCTCGAGATCCTGGAGCGCTTCGCCTCGCTGGTGAGACCCCGCGGGCGGCTTATCTACGTCACCTGCTCCTTTCTCGAGGCGGAATGTGACGAGGTCGTCCGGCTCTTCGAAGAACGCCACCCGGAATTTGTTCCCTCTCCATCTTTCTGGGCCAGCAAGAGACTCCCCGCGGCCTGCCTTGATGGGCATAAGATCAGGCTCGGGCCCTCCATCTCCGGAACCGATGCTTTCTTCATAGCATCCTGGAAACTCGAGAAGCAGGCGGCGGAGGACTGAAGGAGCGAAGCGGGAAATGCTGGGAGCCCAGGCGCCCTCGTGGCTGTACAATACCTGCCGTGCCGGAGCCCAAGACCAACCCATCAACGCCTCTGCCAGTGGAGGCACTCAAGCTGCTCAGGGGGTTTGGCAGGCGTCAACGCCTGCTGGCAACCGCCAGGGGAGCGGCGGCGTGGACCAGCTCCGTAATTCTTTTCGTATTGCCCGCGCTGGCGCTCGACAGGTTCCTGCTGCTGGAGACACCGGCACGGCTCACCATCTCCTGGGTCGTCCTGGCCGCAGCCGGCGCGGCCCTTGCTCTCTTCGTACTCCGGCCCCTGCTTCGCCCGGGATCCCTGCTGAGATACGCTCGCGAAATAGAGAGAAGAGATCCCTGCCTCGAGGGCGCCCTGCTGAGCCTGGTCGAGTTTTCCCGGCCCGGACCGGAGCTCGAGAACCGCTGCTCTCGTGAGCTGCTTGAATCCCTGGCCGCCGGCACGGCCCGACGGTGCCCGCAGCTAAAGATCGACGAGCTCCTGCCTGCAAGGACCGCATCCAGGGCTCTCCTTCTCGCCGGCCTCTCCTGCATCCTGCCGCTTGCCGCCACGCTCCTGGACCCGGAGGGAATGCTCCAGCTGGGAAGGCGTCTTGTCAATCCCTCTGCCGAGCTGCCAAGACCGACCAGTGTCTTCCTGCTGGTTGAGGTCGACCGGACCGTGGTCGGCCGCGGCAAGGAGGTATCCATCAAGGTCTCCGTAGACCGCGGAAAACCCGGCGAGCTGGTCCTCCTCAGCCGTGAGTCCCGCGCCCCCGGCGACGACAGCTGGAAATCAACCCATCTCCTCTCCACCCCCGGAAGCGAACCCGGAACGATCCTCCATAAGGTCAGGGCCCTCTCCAGCTTTGATCTTCGCGTGCGCGGCGGAGACTATCTCAGCCCGGTGAAACATGTAGAGGTGAGAGAGCCGCCCGCGCCGCGCAACTTCACCATCACCTATCACTACCCGGAATACACGGCCCGCAGAAAACGAACCGTCGAGAAAAACAGCGGCAACATCTCCGCCCTCAAGGGCAGCCGGGCGGAAATCCTGCTGGAGGCGGACAGGGAGCTGGCCAGGGCGACCATCCTCCTTGGAACGCAGAAGCTCGAAGGAAGAATCGATGGAGTACGGGCATCCTTCGGAGAAATCGCAGTCAACGAGGATGCCGAGTACCGCCTCGAACTGGAGACACCGGACGGAATCACCTCGACGGAAAAGACCGCCTATTCAATCCGAACCCTGGCAGATACCCCCCCGCGCATCGCCATACTCGCCCCCCGCCACGCCGAACTCGAGGTTGAAAGCAGCGGCTCTCTAAAGCTCAGGTACAGGGCGGAAGATGACAATGGAATCAACTCGATCGAGCTCCTCCTGCGAACCGGACTGGAGATCAGGGTGCTGCCGGTCTTCAGGGAAATCAATGCCGCGAAACGCCCCGAGCTTCGTGACGCGGTCTACGCCTTCAGCATCGGGGCGACCGGGGCTCGCCCGCCAGAGACCCTCGGCCTCAGGCTCAGGGTCCGGGATGGCCTTGGGCGCGAGGGACATTCCGGAGAGTTGAAGCTCAAGGTTACCTGGCCGGGAAACTCACCCGAAGGATCCGGCTGGCTGGCCGCGCTGCGAAACCTGCGGGCAGGCGTCGCGGAGCTCAACGCTCTCTGGAGACAGGCTGAGAATGCCGGCGCGGGCGACCGCGCCGCCGAGAATGTGATCACCATTCGCTCTTTCAGCTCAGAGCTTTCCTCCATGTGTATGGAGACGGCGGGAAAACCTCCGCTGCCCGGAGCCAACCGCCTGGCCCTGGAATCAGCGGCCTTCAGGCTTCTCAGCCTGGCCGAGGTCGAAGCTGGAGTCCTGTGGAATGCCGCCGCCGGCATCGTGCCAGGGCTGGCAGCCGGCACGCCGAACGCGATGGCGGCATGGAAAAGCGGAGAGAGCAAGCTGGCCGCGATCACCGAGCTGCTCGGATCCATCGTGATCTGTGAGGAGCTCGAGGAAGCGTACGAAAGCCTCCAGCTCGCCGCCCACGATTGCGCTCTGCTCCTGGCTGAACTCCTGAACACCGGGGACGGGAAGCTCCCCCCCAGGAGCGCGCAAAGGCTGGCGCAGACCATCGAAGCTGTCCTGAGCTGCTCAGCTGGCATCGAGCGCCTGCGGAGAGACCTGCCCCCTTCGCGCTCAAAACTTATCGCCAGGCTGGAGGGCTCGGTAAGAGCCATGACCTCCTCCTTGACGGCTGAGCTCGAGCTGGCCCGCGCGGCCGCCGAGGAGACGCTGGCCGGTGAATTCGAGCCCCCCCTGAGACGTGCAGCCGAGGCCTTCTCGCGCAGGATTGACTCCATCGAAGAGCTCCTCCTTGCCGCCCGCCTCGAAAACCGCGAATCGCTCCGATGGCAGGTACCCGAAAGCGAGATCGCCCGGCTGGTGGAGGCGGTGAAAGATGCCTGGCTCGAAAATTCCACCCGGCGGGAGCTGCTCTCGGCCGCCCGGGCGGTTTTTTCGAGGATAGCCTGGAGAAATAAAAGCGGCCGCGATTTCGATTACCCCGACTTTGAATCCGTCTCGCTGCTGGGCGCCATGGCCGAGCTTCTCGAGAGAATTCTTGAAAACGATCCCGCCTCGATGAACGAAGCGGATCCCGCGGAGGCGGCGGCCCGCAAGGCCCGGGAGAGAAAAGACGACGAGGTGCTCGTGGAAGGCCTTGCCAGGGCCGCGCGAGAACTCGAGCCCACCCTCTGGCTCGGACGTTCGCTGCAGCTGCTGCAATGGGTCTCCGCCGGCGAGGAATCGGTTGCCCTGCGCCTGAAGGAGCTCCAGGAGCTGCAGGCGGTTGGGCGCAGTCTCGCGCGCAGATCCCAGGCGGATCTCGTCGAGGCCCTGGATGCCGTCCTGCTGCGCTTGCGCTCGTCTTCCGGGCCGGCGAAAAGAGTCGATGCTGATAAACTCTACCCGGCTGTCGACAAGACCTCGCAGGGGCGCGAGGCCGCGGCAAGAGCCCTCGCCTTGCTGCGCGTCGAGCCCGTAGATCTTCCGGCCGCCGCCAGCGAGGTCCGGAGCTGCGCCTCGCTGCTTGAAGAGGCGACCGGAATCCTCGAGAAGCTCCGGCAGGAATCCCTGGCCGACATAGCCGACACCTCCCTGTGGCTGAGAAGTAACCGGGGCAGCCTCAGCGAGAGGCTTGTCCGCCTGGCGGAAAGGCTGGACAGCCATGGCCGGATATTGAAAGAGTCCTCGACCGGAAGCGTCATCGCCTCGGAAAAAGGCGGCGAGCTGATCGTTGAGGCGCTGGTCTCCTGGAGCGAGGAGGTCCGGCAGGCGAAGAGGCTCGCCCGGGAGCTTCGCCAGGATGCCGACCAGGGCGCCGACACGGGAGCCGACCCCGGCAAGGTGGGCAACCTTGAACGCGCCTCGACGGCTCTCCTGGAGATCGTCTCCGGGCCGCTGTCCCGCGCCGGCACCAGCCTGCGCCGAGCCATCTCTACAGACAGGGACGACCGGGAGCTGCTGCTTTCGGCCGCCGCGGCTGACGTATTCAAGGCGGCCGCGGAGACCCGGAAGCTGGCCGAGGCCCTGGAGATCCTGGACTCGACGGAGCTGGAAGAGTTGAGCGGTGAAGACATCGAGACGCTTGTCAGCGAGGCGGGCGAGCTGGCCGAAACGGGCTCCGTAGACCTCGAGCTGATCGCGATGCGCGCGAGGCTGCTGCTTGAAGCCGCCCTGAAGGGCTCTCGCGAGCTCAGCCGCCGGCTCGGCAAGCTCAGGTCGCGAGCCGACATCCTCGCCCATCTCGAAGCCGCCGCCGCGAGCTTTT
>CAJWMA010000114.1 GCA_913042995.1 uncultured bacterium
GGGAGGGTCTCATTCTGTTAGGACACTAAAAATAGATATCCCGCCAGTCTACATTCCCCAGCGCAAGGTGCAAGCCTCTCGGGGTCAGGACTTACTCAATTATCAATTCCTGCCGCGCTTCTTTCGGGTCCGTCGGCTCCAGGGTGCCCTTCACAGGCTGAATTGAAGGGGCCTCCTCGACTTTATCAGACGGTGTAGCCGGCGCGGGGGCCGGGGCGGCAGTTGCAGCTTTCGCCGCCGCTTTTCCGGTGAGATGGCGGTAGTTTTCCTCCGGAGTGAAATGCTGCAATCCGAGGGTCCTGATCTCCGCTGTCAGAGAGCAGGCGTATCTCGCGGTCTTGCGGTCGAAGATGCGTTTGAGGTAGATGGTTGCCCCCTCGGTATCCTTCACAAATTCGAGAACCTTGTCACCACTGATTTTTTCAATGATTCTGCGCAGGTTCCATTCTCGTGCCTTCATCTCGCGGATGTAATAGGCCACGTAGTTCTCAGGAAGCTGAGGTCCCCTGTAGTGACCCGTCCAGGTAGGCTTGAAATCGGTCCCTGCGAGACCCTGGGGGGAGTATCGATAGCCTTTCTTGTATTCCAGCTCCGGGTGGACAGGGAAGTCCCCCAGCTCTTCAGGAATGTAAGGAGTCGGGGCTTTAGCCGCGCTGCCTGCGCAGCCGAGGCAGAAAGCTAATACGACGAAAACCGGAACGCTGGCCGCCAGGCGGCTCATCAAGTAACCACGAAAACTCTTCACTTTTGATACCCTCCATGCTCTCCCATTGATGGGAATGCTAGTTTAGTTCTTCCCCCCGTCAATTGTGTTACAAGCAGCGGTGGACTCCTCTTTTTCCCGCCTGGAAAGATCGGTCTCAGGGAGTCTCCATTCCGATTGGAATGAGTCCTCCCCTACAGGCAGGAAAGTCTTAACGCTGAAAGCACTTAGGAAGTATGCGGCAGATTTTAGTGTTTTTTTTATCGGTCGCAAGACAAATAGCTCGCTCCACTCTCCAGGAGCTGTCATCCGGACTTTCCAACCGGCTGAAAACCCGCAGATTGACTGGCAATTGAGCCCATTCCAGGTCGGTAGCGCATTTGCGAGGAGATGTTACTCTTTAATAGACCGAGGGCCACGGTGGACGGGTATCCAGAGGGCCTGAAAGTATGTCGATAGCGCAGCTTTTTCATATCCAGAAGACGAAGCGGCAGACTTCGCAAGCCGCTCTGAGTTCCGTAGCGCAAAGTGTCAGCCGCGGTCACGGGAGGAATCTCGCCAGGGGCCTGGTTTTTCTCAGCGCCTATTTTTACGTCTGGCTCTCGCTCAGCTCGGTAGCGCACAGCTGAAGACCAGCGTTCGCGGATCGACCTATTCGTCGAATCGGGGGTCGGTCGACTTCCGCTCTTTCTCTTCATCATCCTCATCGAGGGTTTTGATGCGAATCGGTTCCTCCGCCGTGGTCTCCGCATAGTCCTTTTTCGGGGCGACCGGCTTCTGCGAAGAGTCCGGGGCGGAGCTCAGGATGAAGAGTCCGATGACGAGGATTGCCGCGAGGCCGGCCAGGGGAGCCAGCCAGCGCGGCCGGGAGCTGACGACGGAGAAGGGTTGGTTCGTTTCGCCAGCGCGGATTTCAGAGAGCATCTCCCGCCAGCGCTCATCGCTGATCTCGGGCGGCCGGTCGTTTTTTGCGAGCCTGGTGAGCTCTTCCGCCTCGGCCGCCAGCTTCCGGTACTCTTCAGAGTCTGCGAGGTACTTCTCGACAGTTTCCCGCTCTTCTTCGGAGAGCTCTCCGTCGAGGTAGGGGCCGATCAATCTGGTGAATTCTTCACGCGACATGGTTTCTTCCTGGATTATGTTTCTCTGGTTTTTTCGGGAGAGCTCAGCTGGGTCTGTAGCCCATGGAGCTGAGTGATTCCTGTAGTTTCTTCCGGGCGTAGAAAAGTCGAGACATTACGGTTCCAACGTTGCAACCCACGACCTCGGCGATTTCTTTGTAGGAGAGATCTTCAGATGTGTGGAGGACGAAAACAACCTGGTGTTTATCTGAGAGCGAGGAAATGGCCTGCTGCAGGTTCTCCCGGAGCTCCTGTTCGCGGGCATATTCAACCGGGGCCTGGGCCGGAGCTCTGCGAGCGGTAGGTTTTCCAAGAGCCTCCATGGCGGACTCTTCCATGCCGTGCAGGGGACGGCTTTTGCGGCTGCGCGTAAAATCGATCGAGCGGTTGACGGTGATTCGGTAGAGCCAGGTGAAGAACTTGGAGTCGGTCTTGAATTTTTCGAGTGCCTGGTAGACGCGGAGGAAAACTTCCTGCGCAACCTCGAGCGCATCTTCCCTGTTGCGTACAAAACGGAAGGAGATTCCGTAGACCCGCTGCCGGTATTTTTCGAAGAGGAATTCAAACGCGGATTCATCGCCGGCAAGGAAGGCTTTTACCTTGAGGATGTCTTCGGTGTCGGAGGCGTCTCTCAATTTCTTTTTCCGGCGATCCAGGGCGGGTTGAATCGGGATGACAACGGCGCCACCTCGATGGGGTTCATGGCGGACCTTCACCTCAACGTGCGAGGGGGAATCAATAGGTCCTCGTTGGCGTACCAACGCGCCGTTGATTGTAGCGGGGCTGAGTTGGGCTCTCATCATCTCTAATCTTTTGAAATATTAGTTCTTATTGAATACTGACGGATTTCCGCGGGTATTTATTCGATTCTCGGGAGGGAAAAATCCATCAAGGGGCCGATAAGAGACGACCCGGATCTTTTTTTATTGACAGAAGGGGCACAGACTTCTAACTTGCTTCTAATTAAACCGCTGCCCGAGAGGGCCAGTCAGGTTTTAGATAGAAGCGGGCTTTACTTAAGAGGAGCTTACAGCCCGTACGAAGAGAGAGGTCCGTGGTGGATGCGGGCCAGAATAGAGAAGAAGAATAGAAGAGATGTATCCCTCAGAGGCGGTTTTCACCGCCAGGGCCTGTGAGATGTGGTCGGTGGCTCGGTTCCTGATCTTCGGTTGTATCGGAGAACTGGCGCAGGCTCGAGGTATTAGTTCTTAATCAATGTTAGTTAGATATTTACGATTCAACCTACCCTTCCCTACACACCCCACTCGGTAGGTTCCTCCTTTTTCCTCGTTTATTTCAGACCCAAACACCTCCTCATCGAGTAGGGACGATGAGGAGTTTTTTATTGCCCGGGTTTTTGCGTCCGGAGTTGCCGTGAGCGCGAGATGCGTCTCTTTCCCGACAGTTTCCGTGGGGGTAGATGATACGATACGGCCGTGGGCCAGCGGGGTCATTGCCCCGTAAACGTGGTCGAATTCTTGCGAATCCAACTCTCTGCGGAGTCCGCTGGATGCAGCTAGTGAGCCGTATAAAAGACATCCTTTTTTCCGGTCCTCCCGAAGAGCTCACCGGTCCCAGGGGAGTCCTGATCAAGGTCGGACGGGTGGTCTACCTCCTGGTGGGGGAGTTTCGCAGGGATTTCTGTCTTGAGCGGGCGGCCAGCCTGACCTTCTATTCCATCATCTCGCTCATACCCATGACGGTTCTGTTTTTCAGTTTCGCCACCAAGTTCATGGGAGAGCGGGAGCGTATCAAGGAATGGTTTATTCTCAAGATACCGAAGCTGCTGGCGCCGGGTCAGGAAGAAAAAGTGAGCGCCTGGCTCAAGGAAGATATCGGCAGCGATGCCTTCCAATTGCCGGAGGACGCCAGCTGGCTGATGGATTTCACCGCTGTCTGCGGACTGGTCATCATCTCGCTGGGAATCTTCATCGCCACCGAGAGGGTCTTCAACCACATCTGGCAGGTGGACAAGCGCAGGAACTATCTACAGCGGCTGTTGGTTTTCTGGGTGATCCTGACGACGAGCCCCCTGCTTTTTGGAGCGTCCCTCTGGGCTGAGGATATGTTGCCCACCGGCGGCCTGAAGTCCTTTTTCCAGGATTCACCATACTTCGCGGCTTTTCTCGCCTTTCTCGCCTTTACCTCGCTGTACATCTTCATGCCGGCGACGAAAGTTCGTTTCCGCAGCGCCGTGATCGGGGGGATCGTGGCCGCGATTCTCTGGCAACTGGCCAAGTATGGTTTTCTCTACTACCTCGACCAGATTAATAACGTCACGAGGTTTTATAGTAAGATCGCCGCCCTGCCGCTCTTTCTCATCTGGCTCTACGTTACCTGGATGGTGGTTCTCTGCGGGGCTCAGCTCAGCTATGTTCATCAGAACCTTGCCGCCTTGTCGAGAGTCCGGCGAACTCGTTTGGCCAGTGGGAAACGATCCCTCGCGCAGCTAGGCTTGCATCTGCTCTACAGGGTGGGGGTCGCCTTCAGTGCCGGCGGCAAGACCCCATCGCTGGAGGCGGTGGCGAAGGACCTTGGCCTCGAGGACAGCGAAGGCCTTGCAGAGGCCGCGTCTGTGCTGCTTCAGAAGAATGTATTATTAGGGGAGGGTTCCGGCGAGGGTAACTATGCCCTGGCGCGGGACCCGGCCCATATACGGCTCAAGGAAGTCATGACGGGGCTGCGAAAAGCTGAGTTTCCCGGTGAGAAAAACACGGTAGAATCGTCGGCTGGGAGTGATCGTGACGAGCCAGGCATCGACCGGCTTATCGCCTCGGCAAACGCTTCCTGGGAAGGCTCCTTTGAGTCTTTTACCCTGGCTGATATGCTGCCTTTAGAAGCGAAAAAGACAGGCTCCCAAGCCCTTCCTGCAGAACAAGATAGGGAGTCCGACTGATTAATTTTGACATGGTACTCAATGCCCAATTACTATCTTGGTTTCAGAAAAGAACCGGGAAGACAAACAAGTGATAAAGTCAGGAACCGGGCACGAAGTAACAGGCCCATTTCCATTTCCTTCGAGTTTCCAGTTTCGCGAAACTGAAAAAGCCACGCTCGAAGCTTTTTTCGAGAAGGTGTTTTTCGCTCAGCGCTTTACTGACGAGAAGCTCGAGGCCATCGATCGCATGCGCTGGAGGCCTGGGAAGGCCGAACCGGCTGAAGAAGATGAGGCCGTCGAAGAGAGCCCGGAGGCCGCCCCGGACGCATCTTCCGGGGATGGTTCGTCTGCTGAGAAGCTGCCGGTTGAGGCCTCTCGTTATGTCATGCTCTGTCGCGGGGCGGATGGCATAGGGAAGACGAGAATCTTTCGTCACCTGCGCGAGCGCGCCCAGGAAAAAGAAGTTTCGGTTTACGAAACACACAACTACGAGGTCGAGGGGATCCCGCTCAAGCCCTTCCTCCATACGATTCGGCAGATCATGCGCGACCTCGACGGCAAGTCGGGTCTCGGCCAGGCGAATCACCGAGTCGGCTCGTCACTGATCAATCGCTACCGCCATGCGCTCGAGAGCTTGATTCCCGAAGCTTTCGGCGATGCCGACGCTTCCGCCGAGAATAGCTCTCTCAATTCAGAGAATTGGGAGGACGAGAAGGTTCGGATCTTTGATGGCATCACCCAGTTCCTTCTTGAGGTTTCGGTCCACAAGCCCCTGCTGATCCTGGTTCATGACCTGCATTGGGCTGACAGGGCGACGGTCGAGCTGCTCCGGTATATCGGGCGCAATCTTCAGTTGCGAAACGAGGCTCTGTCGGCGGAGCACTCTTCGGCGGAAGGAGTCGATGCGGGGCAGGTAACCGAAGATTGGGAGAGGCTCTCGGCTCACACAGATCTTCCCGTTGCCGAGGCGGGTCAACTGGAAAAAGCGGAAGCGAGCCCGGGGGGCGAAGAGAGCCCTCCCGAGACCTGGCCGTCTCGGTTGATGCTGCTTGCGAACTATCGCTCACATGATGAAGACTCAGGCGGTGAGAGCGGCCGTGCCATCGAAAGTCTCGGGGGGGAGAACTTCAGCTTTCACGGTGAGCTTCGGCCCCTGCATCGGCAGGAGGCACGGCATTTCCTCGAGAAGTCAATCGAGGGAGTCCAGGTGGGAGGTGAGGAGCTGGAGATCACGGCAGACGCGGCCGATGCGGTGTTTGAATTATCCGAAGGGTTCCCGAGTTTTCAGCAGGAACTGTTCCGGGGAGTTTTCCTGGGCAAGTCGAACCTTGCCTGCTGGAGTGGTGAGAGCTTCAAGGAATACGTCGACAGCGCCACCGGCGCGGGCGGTCTTGAATTATTAGAAGATGCTCCCGTGCGCCATCGTATCCTGGTGCGCCGGCTCGAAGAGTATTTCGCTCCGGGCGAAGAAGCTCGTTTGTCCAATGAGGCCCGGGTGCTGCAGGTCCTCGCCCTGGCTCGTCGACCCGTGAGGAGTGACCTGGTGGGTCACATCCTCGCGTTACAGGAGCCCGTCCCCGGCGCTGCCGAAGAGATGGCCGCGGCGGTCGGCAAACTCGGTTGCTTTTCAAATGCCGAGGGAGCCGAGAAGGTCGAGGCGATTCTGGGAGCTCTCGAGCAGCGTGGAATTACAGCCCTCGCGAGTCCAGGCAAGTATTATTTCAGGCTCTGGGATTACACCCAGGTCGTGGAGGCGACGATTGAGCCTGAGGTCAAGACGCTCATTCATCAGCGAATTGGCGAGGAATACAGGCGGCGTCTTGGCGAGGGGAACGGCGAGGCCATCGCTACCGGCGAGGAGGTCTACGAGGTCTATCATCATCTCAGCCGGGGCAAAGAGTCATCCTCGGCGGTGGAATTTGGTCTCGCGGCTGGAAATCGTTTTGAGCGGACCTTCGCGCTTCAGAAGGCGAGAGATCTCTATGCCGAGATGGTCTCCTTTCTCGCGGCGGAGGAAGAACTGCCGGAGCGCCTGACGGTTCTCGAGCACCTGGCCAGGGTCCAGGCGACTCTTCGTGAATACGATGGCGCTCTTGAATCGCTCACGAGAATTAACCAGGAGGAGGCCGGCAGCCTGGAGCCCGCTGTTCGGATCAATCTCTACCTCCTGGAGGCCCAGGTGGTTGCCGTCGCTGATCCAGGCAGGGCGCTCAAGGTTCTGGCCAGAGCGCAGAAGATCGTAACTGATGAGCAGAGTCTCGAGTCGATCAGGGTTCAGCTCGAGGTTACCCGCTGCAGGATGCTGAGGCAGGACTGGAAGCGGACGATCAATTACGGGCTCAAGGGAGCGGAGCAGGCGCAGAAGATTCCTGGCTGCGTCGAGCTAGGCATGTTCTACCGTCACGTCGCCCGCGCCTTTTATCGCAAGGGAGATTACACCCACGCGCTCGATAATTTTCAGAGAGGTCTCGCTGTCGCTGAAGATCTCCAGCACTACTCCCTCACGGTGAACATCCTGGATGACCTGGGAAGGGTTTATCTCGAGAGAGGAAATCACTTCCGCGCCGCGCGGTATCTCTACAAGGCCCTCGAGATGCGCCAGCGGCAGCAGGATGTCGCCGGGCTCTGCAAGTCGTATGACCAGCTGGGCCTGGTCTATCGCCGTGATGGCGACTATCACAAGACGATCGACAATCTCAGCCGCAGCCTGAATCTCAAGCTTCGAACGGGTGATTTTGAGGGACTCAACCCGACGCTGGGAACCCTGGGAGATCTTTGTTTCCGCCTGGGCAATTACCAGGTCGCCATCGATTATTTCAGCAAAGAGGTTGAGAACAGCAAGAAGGTCAAGGAGATCGAGGCCGATGAGACAGGAGGCCTCGCGGATGCCTTCGTGCGAATGGGACGAGTCTACTTTGAGATCGGCGATCTGAAGCAGGCGGATAAATTCTGCAAGCAGGTCCTGATTCTCGCCTCCGAGTTTCAGCTGAAATCGCACGAGGCCGATGGCCTGATGCTGGATGGAAACATCAAGGCTTACCAGCTCGACTGGAATCTCGCGGAGAAGAGCCTCAAGCAGGCGGCTGATTCCTATGGAAAGCTCGGTCATAGAATTCGCCAGGCCTGCGCCCTGCTTGACCTGGCCGAGGCGAAATTCGACCGTGAATATTATGCCGAGGCTCTCAAGCTCGCCTCAAGAGCCCAGGTGATCGCCGAGGATGTAAGAGCCCTCGATCTCCAGGTGCGCGTTCTGACGGTCAAGGGGAACGTTCACAGGCACCTCAAGGGTGGAAATCCCGAGAAGGTTCGCGAGCAGCTAGGCAAGGCGATCGAGCTGAGCCAGAGACTGAGCGATATCAGGGTTCTCTTCGATCTCTACTACGCGCTGGCAAAGGTCCATCACACCGACCGTGAGTTTTCCGAGGCCTCGACCTATTACGGTAAGGCCGATGCGATCATCAAGCGGATCGCCGAGCAGATGCCCGAGGAGCTGCGCTCCAGGTTCTCCGATGATCCCAGGCGCAAGATCTTCGCGGAGGACTTTCTCCGCTTTCAGAAGGAATCCGAGGCCAAGGGGTCGGCTCTCGAGGGCCGTGACCGAACGGCATCCCGCGGAGATCTCAGGGAGCGCCCGGTGGGCTCCGATGATTACAAGAGCTTGCTGGAAAGCGTACTTTCCATCAATAGCAGGATGAACCAGTTGGACTTCCACCAGGACTGTCTTCGCGAGGCCCTGGAGCTGACCGGCGCCGAGCGCGGCCTCATCATGGCGGTTAATGATCGTCAATACGCGACCGTAGCTTCAGAAGGCTTTGGAGATGATTTTTCAGCGCATCCAGAGGCCTCCTCGGCGAGCCAGCTTGCCCAGGAGACCATCCGCCGCGGTCGCGGAGCTTACAGCAGCGGAGGTGAAGAGGAAGGTCACGGCAAGATGAGGTCCCTCAAGGTCCTGCGGGACCGCTCTGTTCTCGTGATTCCTCTGAAGACGGAGGACCGGGTGCTCGGCAGCATCTATCTCGACCGGTTGAACTCCCTGGGCTCTTTTACGCCCAGGCACCAGGTGCTGCTGGAGGCCTACGCTCTCCAGGTCGCCGTCGTTCTTCAGAATCGTCGCCAGCTTGATGTGGCGATCCGTGAGCCGGTTACGGGATTCTATACGCCCAGCTACTTCCTTGACCGTCTCCGCGATGAATACAGGCTCTTCAATCTGCATGACAAGTCCTTCTGCCTGGCGGGCTTCTATCTTCCCGTGCTTGAAGATTCCGTGGGCGAAACCCAGAGCGGTCTCGGGGACAAGCTGGCAAAAGAGATCGCCTCGGTCGCCAGCGGAGCGATCGTTTGCTGGGGTAACCCGGTTCTCTACCTGCTCTTTCGGGATACAGACCTGGGTGTCGCTGAGCAATACACCATCAGGGTGCAGGAGAGGCTGCAGAACCTGCTTGGCGAGGATGTTCCCTACGAGGCGCTGCCGGTCGAGCGCCGCTATCAGCTGGGTTCAGATATTTATTTTGATCTGCGCCGCAAGCTGCTTCCCGAAGAGTGCGATCACAAGACGCTCACGGATCTTCGCCAGATCCTCGCCAAGGATGTTAAGCTCAAGGAGGCCAAGAGAATTCTGGAGCGCCAGATCATCGAGAGCACCCTGCGCAAGACCAACGGCAACATCACCCATGCCGCGCGGGAGTTGGGAATCCATCGTCCCCAGCTTTCCAACTACCTGAAGAAATACGGGCTCAACAAAGAGCGCTTCGAGAGTTCGATCGACACCTCTCGCATCTCTCCGATAGAGAACTGAGAGAGAGTTTTTCAGTCGGCTCCCGGCGCCTGTCCGGGAAATAAGGCGCTGAGCTCTTCCTTGCCAGGCTGGCCGCCGAATTCGGAGAGCTCAAAGGCCTCGGCGAAGGTGACCCCCGCTCCATGCGCGCTTCCATAGGTTTCGACCAGGCGTTGACGGCAGGATTCGGCCGGCCGCTCGAGGATCTCACCCCAGGTGTTCTGCAGCCATAGAAGACGCTCACCGGCCTCGGTGGGGACGTTCTCTGTTCCAGGCCGCATATTGTAGGCAAGCCATTCGTAAAATTGGGATTCGTGACAGTCGAGCGCGCGCCATTTGCGTTCGGCTACAGAGTCAATATCTACCGCCACGTCAGCCCGGAAGGGCGCGGGCCGGGTAAATTCATCGAAGAGGTAGGCGATCACCGGGTTGTTTTCAAGATGGGGAACCTCGGGGCAGACGAGGGGAACGGTTACCATGTACGCGGCATCCTGCACCAGTGTCGAGGTGTAGCGGTGGTCGGGGTGGTAATCGTTTGGCCTGTGGGTGAGGATCAGGTCGGGGGCTGACTTCCGCACCCTGCGGATGAGGTCCAGGCGGTTCTCGAGGCTCGGAACCAGGCAGCCGTCATCGTGACCCAGGATTTCGTAGCTCACCTTGAGCACGCCCGCCGCCCGCTTGGCCTCTTCGCGTCGGCGTTTCTCGAGCTTGTCCGGAGCTTCCCGGTGGTGTCCGGCGTTGCCATTGGTCATTGAGATGAAGGAGACCTGGTCGCCGCGGTCGCTCCAGAGCGCTGCGCAGCCTCCGGCATAGATGTCGCAATCATCCGGGTGGGCGCCGATAACGAGGATCTTTTTCATGATGATCTGGATGCCGTGGTAAAAGCCTTTAAGAATATGGCAACCATGATACCAGTAGACCGGTTTGAGCCGGCACCCCTTTACCAGCCGAGCGTCTATCCCGGATTGAGCCCGGCGGAATCATTTCTCCATCTTGGTGACACGATCGAGCTCCTGGGGAAAGACCTGGACCCTGGCCGGCTGGATCGTGAGCTCTCCGCACGCGGTCACAGGGCGCTTGGCGAGCGCCAGGCGGTTCTCTGCAGCGGCTCCAACGCATGCCCGGCCCAGGTCCGGGCGAAGCTTGCCGATCTTCCCGGCGACCGGTGTGTGCCCTTTCTTCTTGTCGAACTGGAAGGCGCGGCGCCTGTTTTTGCGGCCCACGCATCGAGCTATGGTGTCATCCCGGCAACGCTCGATGATGTGGGTGTCTCATCCCGCTGCCATCTTGCCTATTTCACCGAGGGGCAGCTCACCCGGGTGAATGCCAGCGAGGGGCCACGCTACGAGCTCTGCCGCATCGAGGGCCTTCGGCTTGACTGGAACGGTATCGAGCTTGAAGACTCGCCCCTGGCGTATCTTGCGAAGAGCGGGGTGCTCTGTCTCGATGGAGCGCCCGCTCAGCTCGCGCATTACGACCAGCGATCCCTGCTGGAGAGCCTGTTCAAGGAGCTTGGG
>CAJWMA010000115.1 GCA_913042995.1 uncultured bacterium
CCCGAGTGTTCCACTGCCGCCCATCGAGTTTCCGCAGAGATACACGCGGTTCTTATCGATCTGGTATTTTCTGATGACCCAGCTGACCGTGTCGATGACACGTTTTTCCACCGGGGCAGGGTTCGCCCCGGAGTTTTTCTTTGTGAGACGAGCATCTCTTCGATGCATGCCGCCCCACCACCAGTCGCCGCGGTTGGCGCGGCAGTCGAGATAGAGCGCGTAGAAGTCATCCGGCGAGTGATAGATGTCATGATTGCCGACAGTACGTGTGCATTGCACACACGAGATGACATCGTGTCCGGCCGAATG
Source organism: uncultured bacterium (assembly GCA_913042995.1). Lineage (GTDB taxonomy): Bacteria > Planctomycetota > UBA8108 > UBA8108 > UBA8108 > UBA8108. The sequence goes on from CAJWMA010000115.1 coordinate 310, forward strand.
AAGGACTACGTAAAGCCGCGCCTGCTCCGGGGCCTTCTTTGGATGGATCACGACAAACGTATCCCGCTGGGGCGCCTTGTATCCCCACCCTGGCCTTACCCCATGCTGAAAAACCTCGAGCTGTCTTCCGCCGGCCGTTGGGCTTTTGAGCCGCTTGCCTTTGTCCGTCAGGTCTTTCGTTGGAGGCCAGTCTCTCTCTTCTGCAAAGAGCGGCAGCGATGCCGCCAGGAGAAGTGCGATCCATGCTCGCTTCATTTTGATTCTTTCTCGTTGGCTGCAGGAAGAGGGGCGGTCCCTGCTTCGTTGCGCCCGGCTGCGGTTACCCGGCTGGCTGCTGGTAAGCTCAGCTGTTTCTGAGCTCGGTGAGCGCGCCCTCTATCTGCTCTACCTCTGAGCTCAGGCGCTCCACCTCTCCGGGTTCGTCGGTCTGCTTCTTCGCGCCTGCGAGTTGCCTTCTCAGGCTGTCCAGCTTCTTTCTCAACACCTCGATCTTCTTCTTGGTTTTTTTATTCACGGTCAGCTTTGGCTCCAGGTAAAGGGTTTATTCCCTCTGCGGTCATCGGCTAAAGTCTTGCTCAGGCAGCGAGAGAAACTTGTTTCCAAAAGTAACTCCAATAGTTTGGGTCGAGACCCGGTGATTCCTAAGAAGCTCTACAAGATCGGCGAGGTCATGCGGTATACCGGTCTTACTCGCCAGACCATCCACAACTATACGACCTTCGGACTTATAACAGAAGCCGAGCGTACAGAGTCGGGTCACCGTTTGTACAGCGAGAAGGTGTTTCCCAGGATCGAGAGAATCATCAAGCTCAAGGACGAGGGTCGGAGTCTTCGGGAAATCGTCAGCATTCTCAACGGGTGAAAGCGGATCTCTTCTGGACGGAGAAACTCGCTTGGCGGGGGACGGCTTCCTCATCCTCGGTAAAGGCCGTTGATGGTCCGATAATTCTTGTTTCGGATCGATTTCATATCGATCCCGACTTGGCTGGTCGTTTTCGAGGCCAGGGGGCCGCCTCGGCACCAAAGTCACAAGGGATAGTGGCTTATTTATCTCTCCACAACACTCTATTGTGCTTTGAAACAGCGTGTTTTGAGGGGCAGCAAGGAATTCGTAACTACTTTTATTTAAATAGCTTGGATAAAATCAAATTCCGAAAATGTGCTTTACATTTTATAAACCAATTTTTATATTCGGCTCTACCTGACTGGGGCGGAACATTTCCGGATGTTCTGACGCCCTTGGGACGCGGCACAGGAGAGTTAGCCGTTTGCTCGAGAAATGAAGAGAAAGAAACCAACCCCTCTACCGGTCAGGGGACAATGGGGTCCGGGCGGCCAGCAAGGGGTCTGCCACGAGTCCCGAAGGATGGAATGTGGAAAAGGAAATAATGCAGAGGGGAGGACGAACCCGGTCAGTTAACTGCCGTGTCTGTCCAATGTTATTTCCTTTTCCTTTCTTTTTCCCGGTCACCGCCGGGAGCGCCGTTCACCAGGATGGGATGAACAGCAGGACATGAGAACCGGGCAAGGGGACTGAGCAGGGAAAATTGAGCACTTTGTGGCGGAATTGGAGTTCGGGTCAGCGGATATCAGTCGTGGTCGTTTTCACCACGCTGGTGAGCTTGTTCCTGTGGAGCTACACGGGCGGGAGCACAGAGACCTGGAAGGCACTGTTCGAGGCCAGGCTGGGGCGCAATTCCGATGAGCTGCGCGAGCTTCTCGCCCGGCTGGATACAGAGGAGATCCCCTGGCGGCTGAACCAGAAAACCGATGGACGTAAATTCGATATCCAGGTTCGTCCGGGAGATGACTATAAAAAAGCCCTTCTGCTGGCCGCTGAAAACGGCCTGGTCGATGATGAGGGGGACTCGGAGGACCAGGGGCTCTTCGGCGGCGGACTGACTGATACTCCGGAGAGGGCTCGCCTGAGGCTGGAGCAGGCAAAGATTCGCAAGGTGGAGAAGGCCATTCGCTGTCACCCCGGGATCTCCTTTGTCGACCTGGTGATCAAGCATGGCAAGTCCGGCAGGTTCGCAACCGATCGAGACACTCCCGATACGGCTGTCGTTCTCCTCCGGATGAAGGATTCAACCGCTCGCCTGGTGACGAGAGAGGCGGAGACGATCCGCAAGCTGGTCGGCAGCGCGTTCGCCATCGAGGTCGAGAGGATCCAGATTGTCGACAGCAACATGCGGGATTACCCCGGCGGCCCGGATGGCCTTGCCGAGGTCATGGCTCGGGATCTGCGGGTCGAGGTGCAGAAAGACATCAGCGAAGTCATCGAGGGGCTCTACCTTGGCGTCTTCGCAAAGGAACAATTTCGCCTGGGGGTTATCGTTGATGACATCGCTGTAGATGGTCCGAAGGCCGGGACGACTGTTCCCGCCACGGAAGAGGAAGCATCCAGCGAGGTTGTCGAGGCAGCCGAAACGGCTGGTGAGTCTCAACCCGGTACCGCCAACCTGAAGCTGAAGTATCGCGCTACGGTGAGCCTCGTTCTTGATATTGGCGCGGTCAAGGAGGTTCTGGCTCGGCGGGATCAACTCCTTGAGGGCGAGGAGAAGCCTGCCTTCGCAGGCGGCTTCGCGGGCCGCCTCAAGGCCTTCGAGCGCGAGCAGGAGGAGTTCCTGGCTCGCCAGCTACCGCTGGACAACGCCCGGGTGACAGTAAAGACAGAAGCTTTTTTCAGGACGGAAACAAAGGAAGCCGAGGCGCCCTCATTTATCGCCGGCCTTTTTGAGAAGGATTGGAAGCTCGGTTCGCTTTCGGACGCATCCATCTACGCCATCTACGCCGGAGGCGGGTTTGTCATGACCTTGCTGGTCTACTGCCTCTTCAAGTTAAGGGCGAGAAGGAAGCGAGGCCTTGAACTGGAGCTGGCGGCTTCGAACCGCACCGATGCATGCCGAGAGACCCTGGACGCGGTAGAAAGAGCCGGAAGGCTTGCCAGGAACACTCCGGAGGTCTCTTCGGCGGTGGTGAAGATGTGGTTGAGCGAGGGTCTGGACCCGGTAGTTGAAATGTCAAATCCGGCGGGAACCGCGGCTGGGAACTGACGGAAGCTGTCTGCGGCGGGAAATTAAGAGAAAGAGATCAGGTTAGATTCATGAGTATTCCGGTCACCCTCGAGTTGGGAGGCGGCGCCGAGTCCGCGAGCGATTCCGAGATTCTGACCTTCTCGAGGCTTTCGGGCTTGAGGAAGGTCGCGGTTTTATTCCGTTCGCTGGCATTGCGGGACGAGGCCTCCGCCCGGACCCTGTTGGGGTCTCTCAATAGCATGGAGCAGGTCAGGATCAAGGAGGAGCTCGATTCCATGGGTGTCCTCGGAGCGGATATGGTGACCGATGTTCTCAGGGAGTTCGACGTGCTTTGCGGGATACACAAGGCCTACCGCGAAGGTGGAGTCGATGGAGCGATCTCAGTTGGTGAAAAGTTCCTTCACAAGAGCGAGGCGCGCCGGGTGGCCCTCGTTCTTGGCAGCCAGAACGGGGTTGATCCGGGATTCGATATCGATTCGCAAGGAGACGCTTCGCAGCGCCAGGCCGAGGTGTCCGGGCAGGTAGACGGCGAGGGTGACGAAGATGACTCCGGCGAGAGCGCTGGTGAGGTGCAGACTGAAGACGCGGAGGCGGATGGTGAGGAGACCCTCGCCCTCGCGGATATCGAGGAGAAAGACCTCGAAGATGTCGTCACCTGAGGGTGCCGGCGGTGTGAGGCCTCCTGCGGGGCAAGGAAAGAAAATGGAGAGAGCCGAGATGAGAAAGAATGGGCTGATCGGGCCGCGCCGGCTTCCGGCCTTCTTCGTCATCGTCTATCTCAGCTTTCTCAGCTGTTCGGATTTCGGTTTCCTGCTCGCGCAGGACGGAGCGCATGTTCAGCCGGATGAGACTGTCGGCGAATTGTTGAGCGGTTCATCTTCGCCGGAGACAGCGGTTGTTTCACCCGCCAGCGGGAGCCTGTGGAGCGCCACCGGGCTCTTGATGCTGGGGGCCGGCCTCGGGGTCCTGTTGTTGCTTTCCTGGCAGCGTCAGCGTCCCTCCTCCGGGGCTGCCCGCGGCGGGCGCGCATCCCTCGAGGTCATTGGCCGGGCTCCTCTCTCACCGAAGCATACCGCCTGCCTGCTCAAGGTGGGTCCCGACAGGCTTCTCGTCGTTGCCCTGTGTGGCGATGCTATGAGTCCCCTGTGTACGATTGAAGGAGAGGATGAGATCGGCAGGGTGCTGGGCGAGCAGGAGCCTGCCTCTGCGCGGGCTCCGTGGCTCGACGAAGAGGGTGCGGCTGCCGGTAGCGCGTCGGAGGGTGGAGGGGGCGCCCCGGGGGACATCGATGTCAGCCCCGGCCGCGTCTTTGCTTCTTCCGAGCCGACAGATTCTTCAGAGCAGACCAAGGCGGGGCAATGATTCGAGAGAGATCCAGATTGCTGAAGATCCTGTGCTGCGCCCTGGTGAGCTGCGGGCTGCCGGCAATCGGAGCTGGGCTCTTCGCCCAGGAGGCTGTCGCTGAGGAGACGGAGGCCGCAGGCGCGGGCGATACTCTCAAAACTCTTACCGGGCTCGATAGCGAAAATCTCGGCGTCCCGCTCCGCGCCCTGGCCCTGGTTACGGTCTTCGGTGTCGTTCCCTCGATCGTTCTGCTGACGACCTGTTTTCCGAGAATTCTGGTGGTGCTCTTCTTTCTCAGGAAGGCTCTCGGCACCCAGGACCTGCCGCCCAATATGCTCGTTTTTGGACTCTCCTTCCTGTTGACGGGAGCCGTGATGTTCCCCACCTGGCAGGAGATTCACCAGGAGGCTTATGTGCCCCTGGTGGAAACAAAGGAGATCGACGCGGAGACGGCCCTTCAGAGGGCAGAGCTGCCGGTGAAGAGATTTATGCTTCGGCACACCTTGCGGGATGATCTCAGGTTGATGCTCGGAGTCTCTGTCCAGGGCGCGGGGAAGCCGGCCTTTCCATCGTCCGCTGCCGGCGGGCCTTCCGTAAAGAAGTCGGAGAGCTCCGTCGGCCAGCAGCTGGAAGAGCTCAGTTTTTTCACGATTCTTCCCGCCTTCGTATTGAGCGAGTTGAAGACGGCCTTTCAGCTGGGCTTCCTGCTCTTTCTACCATTTCTGCTGGTTGACCTGGTGGTCTCCGCGGTGCTCGTATCGATGGGAATGATCATGCTTCCTCCCACCCTCGTTTCGCTGCCTCTGAAGATCCTGGTCTTCGTGCTGGTGGATGGATGGAGCCTGGTGGTGGGTCAACTGCTCGCCGGTATCCAGGGCGGTTAGAGGATAAACAGGAGATGCGATCGGTGATGAAGAACAAGGTGATGGTTGCGGCGGGCGGGAGTCTTCCAGGCTCCCCGGGAGAGGAGGACTGATGGAGACAGCTATCGAACTCTCACGCGGCGCCCTCTCAACGGCCATCGAGCTCGCCCTGCCAGTGATGGTGGTGGGCCTGGCGGTTGGAGTGATCGTAAGCGTGTTCCAGGCGATGACCCAGGTGCATGACCAGACCCTGTCTTTTATCCCGAAGATCCTGGCCATGGTGGCGGTGATTCTCTTGCTGCTGCCCTGGTTTCTCAAGGTGATGGAAGGTTATACCCGGACCGTTTTTGAACAGCTGGGAGATGGGTTTTTCCCCTGAGATGATGCTCGCAAGCGAATCCCGGAATAAGAAGTGATTGAGATAAATGCAAGAGGTGACGATAGAGCAATGGGTGTTCGAGTCCCTGCCCCCGGCGGCGATTCTCGTTGGCTGCCGCCTGGTGGGGCTGTTCATCCCCGCTCCGTTTTTTCGCAGCGGAATACTTCCCTGGCGGTTGAAGATCGCCGTGGTGGCCGTGCTGAGCCTGGGCGTCGTAGTCTCGCCTGTGCTGCGGGAGAGCCTGGCTGGAGTGGAAGAGGGCGTACTCGAGGGCCTGCGGGATCCATCGCGGTGCTGGCTGATCCTGGCTGGAGAGCTGCTCGTCGGCGTAGCTCTTGGCTGGAGCGTGCTCGTGGTGCTGGCCTGCGCCCAGGGCGCGGCCGATCTGATCTCGCAGCAGGCCGGGCTTACGGCGAGGCTCATCGCCGATCCCCAGTCCGGGGGAGGAGGCTCCCCTTTGGGAATTTTCTATCATGGACTGGCTGTCTATCTCCTGCTGGCCTTGAATCTCCATCACAGCCTGATCAGGTCTGTGCTCGAGAGCTTCTCCTGGGTTCCGCCGGGCTCCCTTACGGCGGCCTCGGTGCCAGTCGTCCTGGGACGCCTGGGGCTCGAAATTGGTGGAGAGCTCTTCCTGGCGGCCCTGGTGCTTGCCCTGCCCATCCTTCTTTCTCTTGCGCTGGTAACACTGGCCCAGGCCGCGCTGGGAAGGGCGCTTCCCCAGGCCGAACTGTTTACCCTGGGTTTACCGGTAAGGCTGCTGGTCGGAATGGCGGCGCTCTACGCGTCGTTGCCGGTCTCGGTAAGGTATGTGGGCGGGATGCTGCGTTCGGCGGTAAGGGATGGCGAAAGTTTTCTTTCGAGCTGGAGCGGCTGATGGTTTCCGGAGGTAATGGATAAAAAAGATGTCGTCGCATTGGGATCAGAAAACTGAGAAACCTACCGAGGCAAGGCGTCGTCTTGCCCGGGAGCAGGGACGCGTCGCGGTAAGCCGTGATCTCGTCGCGGCCTTTTCCCTGCTCTGGATCCTCCTGGCGTTTCGCCAGTTCGGAGGTCCGTTTCTCGAGCGCGCCACGACCAGGGTCGGTGAGCTGCTGCGGGAAGCCTTTGCCGCGCAGAAGCTCACCTCGCTTACAGCGCCTCCCTTCCTCCGGGACATCCTGCTGGAGGCGGCGGGCTTCCTGATGCCGGCTCTCCTGGCGATGCTCGCACTGGTGCTGATCTCGAGTCTTGTTCAGAGCGGCTGGGTTTTCAGGCCCACTGCGGTCTCTCCCGACCTCGGGCGCCTGTCTCCGTCCGCCGGCTGGGGAAGATTTTTCTCTTCGAGTTCCCTGGCCTCGGGTTTCTTCGCGCTGGCGAAGTGCGCCTGGCTTGCCGGCGGACTCTATTGGGCGGTCGCCCCGCTGCTTGCCGGCGGGGGTGCCGTCAGCCCGCGCATCCTGATGAGCAGTCCGGGTGTCGCAGGCGTGCGGCTCGGATCGGAGTATCTTCTCAGTTCTGCGGCCGTCCTCGTTGCCGGTCTCATCGCGCTTGGGGCTCTCGACTGGTTCTACCGCTGGTGGAGACTCGAACGAGAGCTGATGATGACGAAGGAAGAGCTCAAGGAAGAGCTCGCCCGGCAGGAGACGCCCGAGATCATACGCCGGAAGCGCCGCGGCCTGGCGAAGCGCCTGGTGACCGCGGCAGCCGCGGGTCGAGGGGGTGCTGAATGAGCACACAGGATGTTCTGAGGAATTCAGGCGCCTACAGTATCTGGGGGCGAATCAAGTCGCAGCCCGATCTCTTCTTTGGCGTGATCCTGATCTGTATTCTCATGGTCATCCTGGTGCCGCTGGCCCCGGTGCTTGTTGATTCGCTGTTGATTATCAATGTCACGATCTCACTGCTGGTTCTGATGAGGGCCGCCTCCGTCACGCGGCCCCTGGATTTCAGCGTCTTTCCATCGCTGTTGCTGGTGGTGACGTTTGCCCGCCTGTCGCTGAATATTGCGACCACCCGCCTGATTCTCGGCAATGCCGCCGAGGGGCCGCTGGCGGCGGGTAAGGTGGTTCAGACCTTCGGCAGCTTTGTCGGCGGTGACAACCTGGTGGTCGGATTCGTCATTTTTACAGTCATCGTGCTGGTCCAGTTTGTTGTTATTACCCGCGGAGCGACGAGGGTTTCGGAGGTGGCGGCTCGATTCCAGCTCGATGCCATGCCCGGGAAACAGATGAGCATCGATGGAGATCTTGCCGCCGGTCTCATCGACCAGGAATCGGCCAGTGAGCGCCGGCAGGAGGTCGGCCGTGAGGCGGATTTCTACGGTTCGATGGATGGAGCCAGTAAGTTCGTTCGTGGAGACGCGGTGGCCGGAATCGTCATCATGCTGGTGAACATCATCGGCGGTCTCGGGATCGGTATGATCTATCACGGCATGAGCGCCGCCGGCGCCCTCGAGGTCTTCGGGCGGTTGACCATTGGTGACGGGCTGGTGAGCCAGGTTCCCGCCCTGATGGTCTCTATCGCGGCGGCGCTCCTGGTGACACGAAGCGCCGCCAGCGAGCAGCTCAGCACCGATCTCGGTAGACAGGTCTTTTCGAGTGACTGGATCCTCTTCACCGCGGCGGGCTTTCTCTGGCTGCTGCTTCCTTCCGGTCTTCCGGTTCCGATGCTGCTGATGACCTCGGCGGCTTGCGGTTGCTGCGGCTTCATTCTTCGCAGGGAACGGATAGAGAAGGAGGCCAGGGAACGCACCGTGCTCCAGAGCGAGGAGCTGGACCAGGCGCGTGTACCCGTGGTTGATGTGAAAACATTGATGAAGGTCGAGACGCTCGAGCTGTTGATAGGCTTTCACCTGGTCAGCCTTCAGGATCGCGACCGCGGCGGTGACCTGCTGGATCGTCTCGCCTCGATGCGCCAGAAACTCGCGCTGGAGCTTGGGCTGCATGTGCCGTCGGTGAAGGTGTCGGATTCAAAAGAGATCGGTTCCCGGGAATACTGTTTCAGGCTTCGCGGGACCAGGCTTGGAACCTGGCGGATCATTCCCGGAGGCAGTCTCGCGCTGCAGAAGGATGAGGAACGTCCGGCCATCTCAGGAGAGCTGTCCTTTGATTTTGAGTCCTCCATTGACCTCGCCGATGGCTCGGGTTTCTGGATTTCGGATTCCATGGAGGAGCAGGCCCATGAGGCGGGTTGCCAGCTGGTGAGCCCGTCCACCGCCATCGCTCTCCACCTGGAGGACTGTATTACAGCGCACGCGGCCGAACTGCTGACCTATGAGAGGGTTTCGCAGATACTGGCGGACCTCAAGGAGAAGTCGCCCTCGCTGGTTGACGAGTTCGTGCCGCAAACGGTAAAGATCGGACAGCTCCAGAAGGTTCTCCAGGACCTGCTCCTGGAGGGAGTCTCCATCAGGGACACAGAGACTATTCTTGAGAGGATCGGAAGCAGCTTTGCGGAGGACCTTCGGCATGAGCAGGTGCTCTGCGAGGTGAGGAGAAGCCTCGCGAGAGCGCTCGCCACCTCCAAGCTGGATATCAACGGAAAGCTTCATGCCATCAAGCTCGATCCCGAGCTCGAGAGACTGATTGAGAACTGTGTTACGGAAACCGTTGATGGGGAGGTGCTCGACCTCGGTACCGAGGCTCGTGAACAGATTCGCGTGCGGACCTACGAGAAGCTTGTCGAGCTGAGGTCCGAGGGTCACAAGCCCATCCTGGTCTGCAGTTCGAAAATTCGGAGACATCTGTGGGAATTATTGGGAACGCGGGTAGCGAGGCTCTCGGTGCTTGCGTATGAAGAAGTCGGTGAAGATATAAAGATCGAGATTCATCGTAGCGTGAACATAGGTATTGTTCCGGTGAGTTCGGCAGCTCTTCAGGAGTGAGTGGAATGAGTGAACAATTCGAGCGCTTCCAGGGACGCACCATGGGTGAAGTGCTGGAGAATATCCGCAGGAAGTTTGGCCACGAGGCCATGATCATGGGATCCCGTAAGTTCCGCACAGGCGGATTTCTCGGCTTTGGCAGCAGGGAGATGGTGGAGGTCTATGTGGCCGACACCACGGTCCAGGTTGAAAGCCTGAAATCCGGCAGCGGAGCTTTTTCCTCTTCCGTACTCTCTCCGGAGCCTGCCCGGGAAGTGGATGAGACCTTGATCAGCCGGCCTCCCATACGTGAACAGGGACAGCTGGAGAAGCTGCAGGCTGATCTCGGCAGGTTCCATAGCAAGCTGAACGAATTGCTGATGCGCCCGGGCGAGGGCTGTTCCATAGCGCATCCTTTTTTGCGGGAGTGTTATGATCTGCTGGTGAGCTGCGAGATCGAGTCGAGGATCGCCGAGGCGATTGTCTCTCAGATCGAGGAGCAGAAGCTTCCAAGCGGCTTTCCCGCCAAGGACAGCGTGGACCTGATTGTCCGGTCTCACCTGGCCAGGCTTTTCGAGTCCAATCCTCCCATGGCATCAGGGGATGGGCCGCGGATCATTTTTCTCATCGGCCCGACCGGGGTGGGAAAGACGACGACGATAGCCAAGCTCGCCTCTCGAGCCAAGGTGAACCAGCGGAGAAAGGTCGGCCTGATTACGCTGGATACCTTCCGTATCGGAGCCGTCGACCAGTTGAAGCAGTACGCGGACATTTTCAAGGTTCCCGTTCACGTTGTTGAGCAGCCTCCCGAGCTTGTCGAGATGGTTGAGAAGTGTTCGACGGCGGGAGATGAAATCATATATATCGACTCGGCCGGCCGCAGCCCCAGGGACGAACCAAAGATGTCTGAGCTCAGGAAATTCATCGACGTCCTGCCGGAGGCGGAGATCCACCTGGTGCTGAGCACAACGACCCAGCCCCAGACGATCGCGAACATCGCCGAGCGGTTCGCCCCGATGTCTTTCGACCGGGTAATCCTGACCAAGCTCGATGAGAGTGTGGCCCTGGGCTCGCTTGTAGGGTGCCTCCTGGATATAGGGAAGCCGGTTTCGTATGTGACGGATGGACAGAATGTTCCCAAGGATATCTTCCCGGCGGATCCGGAGAGACTTGTCGACTTTGTGATGAATAAGCAGCAGGCATGAGCG
>CAJWMA010000116.1 GCA_913042995.1 uncultured bacterium
AGTTGGCGACAAAGATTTTCGCGACGTCTTCATCGACAACATGGATGCCGCCGCGTTTGTTCCAGTAGATGGTGTCTCCGTCTTCGGTGGTGATGCGGATCTTGTAGCGCCCCGGGGAGGGCTGGGAACCCAGCGCCTCGCCTTTTCTGAATATTCCCATAGGTCTTCTCCGTCATGCGGCTCTTCCGCCGCGATGGATCTCAGTCGGTTTTTTCCCCAGGCAGTAGGAATAACCGCCGCAGATCGTATCATAGCGGGTTGATTTCCAATAACCCCTTGGGAGGGCGCAAGCGATGCGGCCGCCGCCGAAAGTTCCGTCCATTTTAGAATATTTCCACGAGCGCAGCGCCTCCATGCTGGAGGAGCTGCGCGGCTTCGTCGAGCTGGAGACTCCCAGCCGGGATGCCGGAAGGATTGAGATTTTCGCCGCCGCGTATTCAGGCCTCCTCGATGAGGCGGGGCTCGCCTGCCGGCAATTTCCAGGGCCCCTGGGGCCGCAGCTCCTGGGTGAGCTGCCGGGGGAGGATCCCCCCATCGTCCTGGTTGGGCATTGCGACACTGTCTGGCCGGTTGGTGTGGTTGGGGAGCGACCCGTGGATGTGCGTGAGGGGAAATTCTTCGGCCCGGGGGCTTACGACATGAAGGCGGGTCTCTGCATCGCGCTGGGTGTTGCCCGCTTCCTTCGTGACACCGGGCACAGCCTCAGGCGCCGGCTGCAAGTCTTCGTAGCGGCGGATGAAGAGAGCGGCGGAACTACCGGACACCCGTGCATGGACGAAACGCTTTCGCCTGGCTCGACGGTCCTCGTTGTCGAGCCGCCCTGCCCCGATGGATCGGTCAAGGTTCGGCGCAAGGGGGTCGGAATCTATGAACTGAAAATAACCGGGAGGGAGGCTCATGCGGGGGTCGAGCCTGAGCGCGGAATCAGCGCGGTCGACGAGCTGGCCCGCCTGGTGCTTGAGATTCACGGCTGGAACGACCCGGCCAGGGGCATCCAGCTCAACGTCGGCACCATCGTCGGCGGCACGGCAGGGAACGTAGTGGCCGGCTCGGCCGCGGCGGATGTCGATCTCCGCTTCGATCTTCCCGCCGATGGCGAGGAGATGGAGAGGAAGCTGCTCGCGCTCGATCCGGTGAACCCGGGGGCATCTCTCGAGGTTAACGGCAGCCTCTGTTTTCCGCCGCTGGTTCCCACGCCGGAGACCCTGCGGCTTGGAGAGCTGGCCTGCTCCATCGCTTCTGAGCTTGGCCTGGAGATCTCCACCGGCAGCTCCGGCGGCGGCAGCGATGGCTCCTACCTGTCCTCGAAGGGTCACTTCGTTCTCGATGGAATGGGAGTCGAGGGGGGCGGCGCCCACGCGCTCGATGAGCATATCGTGCTGGAGAGCCTGCCGGTGAGGGCGGCTTTGCTCACCGGAATGGTCCTGGCCGTTGACGAAGACAGCCCCGAAGCCCCAAAGGTCTAGGTGATTGATTCGAGCCCCCGGCGGTAGTCCGGGTAGAGCAGGTTGACTCCGAGTTCTTCGAGCAGCTTGCGGTTCGAGAGACGCTTGCCCCGATCCGTGGAGGCCGTGTCCAGCTCCGGCGGTTCTTCCCCGGCGAGCTCGGCCGCGCACTGGTAGAAGTCGATGCGCTTCACGGGCGCGCCATCGACGCCGAGGTAGAGTTCTCCTTTCCTTCCCCGGTTGACGGCGGCGCAAACCGCCGCCGCCGCATCGTCGATGTGGATCCAGTTCATCCAGGCCTCGGCGCTTCCCCCCAGGCGCTTCCGGAAGTCCGGGCGGCGAAGCCATTCGATGGGCGAGCGTCCGGGCCCGTAGAGTCCGCCGAGGCGAACGACGATATTGTCGCAGGCGGCGCCTTCGAGGATGATTTCTTCGGCTTCGCGCAGCAGCGCCGGACGGCCTTCGGGAGGCTCGGCCGGGCTGGTCTCGTCAAGCAGCTCGCCGCTGTCCTGGTGGTAGACCCCGGTCGATGAGACGTAGACGAAGCGGCGAAGACCATTCTCGGCCAGCCGATCCCGGCACGCCGCCGCGGCATCGCGGAAGACGAGCGCCTCCCTGCCGCCCCTGCCGGGCGCCGCGCAGTAAACCGCGGCTTCCCATTCTCCCTCCAGCGCCGCCGCATCTCCTGCGGTCTCCAGCTCCAGCAGCGCGGCGGGGATGCCGGCTTCTTCAAGCTCAGCCGCCCGGGCTTGGCTTCTCGTGGTGCCGCAGACCTCGACACCTGTTTCCCGCAGGTTGTGGGCGATTCTCTTCCCCAGGTAGCCGCAGCCGATGATGAGGGTTCTTTTCACCTTGCCGTTCCGGGGTGTTGCGGCGCCATGGCCGGCGGGTTATTTCTTTTTGAAGATCAGGATGTGCTGCCGGGGCAGGAAGTCGCCCTTATTGGCCACGAAGCGGAAGCCCGTCGCGGCCAGTTCGCCCCGCATCTGCTTTACGGTCGTTCTGTGCAGCGGCTTGATGGGGATGCTGGGGTCTTCTCCGCGATACTCGACCAGCACCACCCGCCCGTCTTTCTTCATCGCCTTGTGGATGCCGGCCATGACCGGGATCGGGTTCGAGATCTCGTGGTAGACATCGACCATGATCAACAGGTCGATGCTGTCGGGAGGAAGCTTCGGATCGGTCTCGGTGCAGAGAATGGGTACGGTATTGGTTACTTTCTGCTCGGCGGCCCGCAGCCTGAGCAGCTTGAGCATCTGGGGCTGGATATCCACGCAGAGCACCCGGCCCTCGGCGCCGACCCTGCGGGCCATCCTCAGCGAGAAATAGCCGTTGCCCGCGCCAAAATCACATACGGTCTGCCCTTTCTTGAGCTCGAGGACATCGAGGACCTTCTCAGGCTGCTCGTTCTTTTCGCGCTCAGGCCGAATCAGCCAGTTGGCGCCCTGGTAGCCCATGACGGGGGCAATCTGCCGGCCCCGGTAGTATTCCTTGCCGCCCCTGAGTCCTTTCAGCAGGCCATTGTCGCTGGCCCCCAGCTGTTCGCTCATCAGGGTGTATTCTCCTTTCAGCCAGGAGGTCACCCGCCTCATGGAGGCCCACTCGGCGGCCCGGGCGAGCAAGGTCAGCACCATTCCCGTTGATGGCCCGGTCTCCGCGTCCAGCGCGCAGACAAAGACCCGGGATCTGAAGGGGCCGCGGTTGAAAAACCCGGGGCTCACGTTCCACACGGCAGGATAGCGCCTGGGGGTCTTCGGGTCTGCGGCCTCAGCCGAGGCGGTCGCCTTGACGGCGTAGGCCAGGAGCTGAGGGCCTTTTTTTTCCAGCACGTATTCGCGCAGCCGCCCCTTGTGCCAGAAGTGGGTCAGGGACTGAGTTACCTGCCCGCGCTGGTCGGGGAAAGCAACAGCGATGGGAGTCGCCGCCGGCTCGAGCTCGCCGAGCCGGGCACGGCCGATGAGAGCCGAGAAATTTTCGGAGTCGGGAAGCGAGGCGGCCGCATCGGCGTAGAGAACCAGGCCTTGCCCGCCGCGGCCGGCCTTCAGCGCCCAGGCCTCATCCCCGGCGGTCAGCTTCGAGGCGATCATGATGGACTGGGCCCAGAGCAGGTCTTCGTCGCTTACCTTGCCCGGGCTGACCGAGCGAATCTGCAGCGGTCCGGCGGAGGTCAGCTTGCGGCCGAGTCCATCTTTCGTGGAGGGGGAGGTCTCGACGAGAAGGATTCGGAGGCCGTCCTTGCGAGCTCCTGTTTGCGCCGCCGCGGGGAGCGACAAGAGGAGAAATAGTGGCAGGAGTCGAATAGTCATTTGGGGAGCCTCATGCTTGCCGTATTGGGGACGGTCGGAAAAAACGACCTGAGGCAAGGATGGCTAATGTATCGAGGCGATGCAAGCGGGGATCAGGAGGTCCGGGGGGCCGGGCGGCCTTTTTCAGGGACAGAAGGCGGTGTCGGGGCAGGAGGCTGGCTGGGATTCCCACCAGTCTCTCCAGGCCTTGGAGTGGCGTTCAATCCAGTCCTGGGCCGCCTCCTCCCAGTCGAGATCCTTGCCTTCTTTCTCCGCGATCTGAGACTTATGCTGCTCGATTTCCCGAAGCTGCATCTGTCCATCGAGCCTCATTTTTTCGGCTCGCCACTTCTTTCCGATTCGCCCCTCCCAGGCGTCGAGAGCCTCCGCGATGGTGATTTTGCAGTCGCTCTCGCGTTGGAGGAATACTCTGCAGGCGTGGATCGCGCGAACCTCGGAGGGCCAGAAGCCGGTCAGCAGCTTGGAGATTTTCGTGCGGGTGTTTTCGCTCCCGCCGGGATGACGCGCTGTTTCTGGTGCCGATTGCATAGCCATCTGCCTGGATACCGGTTGCAGTTGAGGGGAAACCGCTTCGCAATATCTTTTTCTTCGATCATCCCGGCGAGAAACATTAACAAAAGCCGGGCCCAGGGGCCGGTTTGGGAAAATAAACACTGGCCTGGCGGGATTTTCCGGTCCGTTCCCGTTTTCTGCCGCTGAACTGCCGATAAAGTGAACCAGCGTATCACTTCGGCGGCTTCGGCTCCGAGCCGGTGTCGAGGTATTGAAGCTCGTGGAGACGGTGGTAGATGCCGCCGAGAGCGAGAAGCTCCGAGTGGGTTCCCTGCTCACGGAGCTCGCCCTTGTGCAACACAAGGATCTTGTCGGCCTTCTTGATGGTGGAGAGCCGGTGGGCGATGACGATCGAGGTTCTTCCCTCCAGCAGCTTGCTGATGGCGTCCTGGATCAGGGCCTCCGTCGTTGAGTCGATGTACGCGGTCGCCTCGTCCAGGATCAGGATGTCCGGATCGTGTACCAGGGCGCGCGCGAAGACCAGTAATTGCTTTTCGCCGACGGAGAGAGTCCGGCCTCTCTCGCTCAGCACCTCATCGTAGGTGTCAGGGAGCCTGTCGATAAATCCATCGGCGTTGGCGCGGCGGGAGCAGTCAAGAAGGCGCTCCTGGGTGATCTCTGATGCGTTGAGGACGAGGTTTTCCCGTACCGATCTCGAAAAGAGAAAGACGTCCTGCATGACGCTGCCGATCCGGGCCCGTAGATCGCGTTTACCGTATTCCCTGACGTCGGCTCCATCGAGGAGGATTGCGCCGCGCTGGGGGTCGTAGAAGCGGCTGACGAGATTGACGATGGTGGTTTTTCCCGAGCCCGTAGCGCCGACGATGGCGACCGTCTCTCCGGCCTGGATGTTGAAGCTGATATCCTTCAGCACGTATTCCTCATCCTTGTAGGCGAACCACACCCGGTCGAATTCGATGCCGCCCTGGAATTTCTTACCCGGCAGCGGAGAGGCCGGGTCGAGGATAGACTCCGGCGTGTCGAGGACGTTGAAGACGCGCTCGGCGGCGGCCATGGCGGACTGGAGAATGTTGTAGCGGTCGGCCATGTCGCGGATGGGCTGGAAGAAACGGCCGAGGAAATGCCAGAAGAGGTAGAACTCTCCGAAGGTCAGGGCCTGCTCCAGGGCGGTGAGCTGGATGCCGCCGCGCCAGATGACCGCGGCCAGCACGATGGTGCTGACGATCTCGATCACCGGGAAGAAGATCGCGTAGGCCATCACCGAGCGCAGGAAGGCTTTCATGTAGCGGCCGTTGATTTCCCGGTGCTCGCTCTGATGCGACTCCTCCCGATGGAAGGACTGCACGATCTCCATCCCCTGGATCGCCTCCTGGGTAAAGGAGTTGAGGTGGGAGAGATGTCCGCGTTGCAGGCGGTAATATTTGCGGGCCTTGTTTCTGAAGATGAAGGTGCCCAGGATCAGCAGCGGCAGCGCGCTGAGGGTGACGAGCGCCAGGGTGACGTTGACCCAGAGGAGGGCGGCGGTGATGGCGGTGAGAATCATCACATCGGCAAGGAAGCTGACGATTCCGCTGGCGAAGAGCTCGTTGAGCGCCTCGATGTCGCTGGTGATGCGGGTTACGAGGCGTCCTACGGGATTCCTGTCGTAATAGCCCAGGGGCATTCGCAGGAGGTGATCGTAGATTTCTTGCCGTAGATCAAAGACGACCCGCTGCCCGATGTTGGCCATGACAAGGCTCTGGGCGAAGCGCAGCAGCAGGAGCAGGAGGGATACGCCCAGGAAGATCGAGGCGAGAAACAGGAGCTCTTCGAAGGCGGCGCCGGTGTCGGCCTTTTTCCCGAGGATGCTTTCGCTGAGCGGCCCATCGATGGCTCGCTGGATGATGAAGGGGCCGACCAGGCTGGCGAGCGTAACGAAGATGAGCAATAGCAGGGCCAGCGCAATCAGGTTCTTATGCGGCAAGGCGTAGCGCAGGAGCCGGCTCATGAGCCCCCTGTCAAAGGCCTTGCCGACAACGAAATCTTCATGGAATGACGGGCTGTTATCCTGGGGCATCTTTACATGTCCTCCAGCTCGTCGGAGAGCAGCTGCAGCCTGTAGGTCTCGGCATAGAGTCCATTTGTTTCGATGAGCTCGGCATGGGACCCCTCTTCGGCCACCCGGCCATCTTCGAGCACATAGATCCTGTCCGCGTGCAGGATGCTTGAGATTCTCTGCGCCACCACCAGGGTTGTGATGCTGCCGGTGGCCACCCCAAGCTCGGTGAGGATCTCCTTCTCAGTCTGCGTGTCGACGGAGGAGAGCGAATCGTCAAGCAGCAGAATTGCGGGCTGCACCAGGAGGGCCCTGGCGAGGGCGGCGCGCTGCTTTTGTCCGCCGGAGAGAGTGACGCCGCGTTCGCCCACCTGCTCCTCCCAGCCCCGGGGAAACTGGTCGATGTCTTTCTCGAGCCGCGAGACCCGGGCCGCGGAGAGCACGGCCTCCTCTTTCGGCGCGTCGATGCCGAAGCCGATATTGCCGCTGATGCTTCTCGAGAAGAGGAAGCTCTCCTGCGGGACGTATCCGATGGCGCGTCGAAGCAGGCCGGCCGGGAGCCGGTTGATGTCGACTCCGTCGATGAAGATGCGTCCATCATCGACCGGCAGGATTCTCGGCAGGGTCTTGAAGAGGGTCGACTTTCCCGAGCCGGTGCGTCCGGTGATGGCGATCGTATGGCCTGCCGGCGCCTCGATCGAGATGTCCTCGAGGACTTTCTTCCCGTTGTAGGCGAAGTCGAGGTTTCGGATCGAGATCGCCCCGGTGATCTTTCCGGAGGGAGGGGTGACGGGTTCGGCCGGAAGGACGATGTTGGATTCTGATTCGAGGATCGCCTCCAGGCGCCTGACGCTGGCGCTGGCCCGGTGGAACTGGTTGACGACCCAGCCGATGGAGATCATCGGCCAGATGAGCTGAAACTGGTAGCCGGCGAACTTGATGAATTCTCCCAGGGTCAGGGCTCCGTTGCCCTCAAGGAGATAGTAGCCGCCCAGCACCAGCAGGAGCATCACCGAGAGCTCGTTGACCCCGGCCACGAGGGGATGCATCCAGGCCTGGATCCTGGCGGTGACCAGGTTGTCTTTGACGTAGTCGCCCGAAA
Source organism: uncultured bacterium (assembly GCA_913042995.1). Lineage (GTDB taxonomy): Bacteria > Planctomycetota > UBA8108 > UBA8108 > UBA8108 > UBA8108. Next base: position 7,402 of record CAJWMA010000116.1, read on the forward strand.
GTTTTCGGAAACGCTCACTCTCGGCTTCTTCCTGGGCGAAGGACTTCACCACCCGGATTCCGGCAAAGTCTTCCTGGGAGAGAGAGCTCAGGTTCGAGAGGGTCTCCTGCGCCTTGAAGACCGCGTCATGCACCCTGGGGCCGATCTTACGGACCGAGAGGGTGAGCAGGGACAGGGGCACCATGAGCAGCAGGGTGAGCCATCCGCTGACGGAGATCATCAATGGCAGAGCGATCAGGAGCATGCAGGCGGTATTGGCCGAGTACATGATGATAGGTCCGGCCAGGACTCGCACGCGCTCGACGTCCTGGGTGCAGCGCGCAAGGAGATCTCCCGTCTTCCAGTTATCGTAGAAGCCCTGGTCCAGGCTCTGCAGATGAGAAAAGAGCCGGTCTCGCAGGTCGAACTCGACCTTGCGGGAGGCGCTGATGATGAACCAGCGAATGGCGAAGAGGCTAAGCCCTCTTGTGAAGGCGAAGAATACGATCGCGGCGAGGAGGATGGCGACCCTCGAGGTGGGCGGGAGGGAGTTGATGGTCTCCTGCGGGCCCATGGACAGGCGGAGGATGTCGACGCATTCACCGGTCAGCCATGGGATGGCGAGCAACGAGCCGATCGACAGCGGCACCATGAGGAGTCCCGCCAGGTAGCGGCGCCCATAGCGTTTAGCGAAAGGGAGGATGAAACGAATGCTGTTCAAGTCGCGGGTCTTTCCACCGAGGGTGATTGCAGTGCGGGCATTCTATGCCCCTTGAGGTTGAGCTGGAGGTCATTTCCCGTAAAAAGCAGTCCGTTCGGGTCGCTCAGAAAAGACTCCCGCGCTCACCCCGGCGGTGCTAACATCGATTTTGACGGCGGCTTGCGGGAATTCATTCAGGGTTATGAGGAGAAACCGGCGGGAAAGCGGCCGGAGAGCTTCGAGATCGGAAGGGTAAGATGAACGTCAGGAAAGTAAATAAGTCAGTTCTATTGTTCACGGGCGTCTTTCTGCTGGTGAGCACCAGCGCCTGGGCCGTGAATCGCTTCAGGATAGATGATGGTCAGCTGGCCCTCGGCTCGAGCGGAAATGTCGTCTCAGTGATTGCGGATATCGATCAGGCGATCGTCGGTTTCTCGGTCGCCCTGGACTTTGATCCGGAGAAACTTCGTATTTCTGAGGTCCGTCTTGGAGCCGAGGTGGCCGGGCTCGAACCTGAATTCAGCCAGGGGGTGATCGATAACGGCCGGGGGGAGTTTGTCCATGGGGTTGTCGTGTCCCTTTCCGAGACGATTATCGAGCGCAGGATTGCCGAGGGGCAGGACGTCGAGCTCCTGCAGTTGGTCGTCGATGTCGTCACCGAGGAGCCCGGGAGCACCTCTCTGGACCTGGGCAATGCCGCCGGTTTTCCGGGCCGCCGCAACGTTATGACCGATGGCAGCGGCAACTCGGTGGCTCCGGGGCCGCAGCTTTCCGATGGAACCTTGTCCCTGCGGAGGCTGCTGCCGGTCATCAAGCATATCCAGGGTAACATCGGCGGTATCGGGGACACCTTCCTTGTCGTCGGGTTTAATTTTGACCAGGAGGGACTACGGGTCACGCTCTGCGGCAACGAGGCGGAGAACCGCCTGCTCGGTGATGGCCAGACCCTGCAGGTCTTCGCGCCGGTCTGCGCCTCGGCGGGTTTCGCTTCGCTCGAGATCTGTAATTCTTTCGGCTGCGATACGGTTGCCCAGGGATTTGAATACGAGCTTGTCGGCGGGGGGCAGGTGCCCGGTGACTGTAACGGCGATGGCGGCCTCGATCTCTCTGATGGGGTTTGCCTCCTGAGCCACCTCTTCCTTGGTCAGCCGGCGGATCTGCCCTGCGATGGGGCCGGCGAGGTCGGCCTGAACGATTTCAATGGTGATGCGCGCATCGATCTCTCCGATGGTGTGGGAGCGCTGGTCTATCTCTTCCAGGGAGGGCCAGCCCATGCCGGGGGTGTCGACTGCAGAATTTTCGCGGGGTGCCCCAATAGCTGCAATTAAGATGTACGCCTGGAGCGGGCTGTTCGCGTCTGCAGAATTTGCGTGAGCAGGATTAGAGTGCTATGATCGACGGTTCAGGGCCAGTGGGTAAACGAACCAGGAATCCTATATTTATACAGAGGTGTCTCATGGGTAAGATCCGTTTCTTTCAGTTTGCGGTGATATTGAGTGTGTTGGCTTGCACGGCCACTCTGATGGCGGCCAATCGCTTCGAGGTTTCAGGAAGGAATCTTCCCCAGGGAACCACCGGAGCCGAGATCTCGATCCGGGCCGACCTTGACCAGGACATCTACGGATTCTCCGTGTCGTTGAACTTCGACCCGAACGACATCACCATCACCAGCGTACGGCTGGGGAGTGCTGTCGCGCCGCTGGAGCCTGAGTTCAGCGCAGGGGTGCTTGATAACGATACTGGGGAGTTTTCCCACGGAGTGGTCTTCGCCCTGAGCGAGGCGCGCATCAACACCAGGCTCGAGTCCGCCGAGGATCTCGAGGTGCTGGTGCTCGTGATCGATGTGAGCGTCACTCCCGGCACCACGACGCTTGACCTGGCCAATGGAAGCTCGCCCGGACGGCTGAACGTAATGACGGATGGAGTCGGCAACTCAGTGTCTCCGGCGCCCACCCTCGTCGATGGTACGATCAACATCATCGACCTGGCCCCGCGTCTCGACACCTACCTCGAGAACAACGGAGGCTCGGGTACCGTCTTCACGATCATCGGCAGCAACTTTGATCAGCCGGAGCTGACCGTGAAGGTCTGCGGCAATGATGCCGAGCACGAGGTGCTCGCCAATGGCCAGACCCTGCGGGTGACGGCGCCCCGCTGTCCCGACAAGGGACCGGCTCTCGTCGAGGTCTGCACCGTGCGAGGCTGCGTCCGCGACCCCCTGGGCTTCATGTATACGGTCGCCGACACCGCCCCGATCGTCACCAGCGTTATTTCCAATTCGGGCCGCGCCGGCTCTGTCTTTTTTGCCGATGCGCGCAACCTGAGCAACCCGGACACCGTCACGGTGAAGGTCTGCGGCAACGATGCAACCTTCTCCATTCTTCCCGGCGGCGTGACCCTGCGCACCCTCCTGATCACGGCTCCGGATTGCGGGACCGGCGGCTGGGCGACCCTCGAGGTCTGCAATGAATTCGGCTGCGACACCCTCGCCGAGGGCTTCGACTACGATATCGTCGGCGGCAGCCAGGTGCCCGGCGACTGTAACAGTGACGGGAGCCTCGACCTCTCCGATGGCGTCTGCCTCCTGAGCCACCTCTTTGTCGGCCAGCCGGCCGAGCTGCCCTGTGAGGGCGAGGGCGAGGTCACCCTCAATGACTTCAACGGGGACAACAACATCGATCTCTCCGATGGAGTCGGTGTCCTGGTCTATCTCTTCCAGGGCGGCGCGGCCCATGCCGAGGGGACCGAGTGCAAGGTGCTGGTGGGGTGTAATAACCTCTGCAATTGAGGAAGCAGTTCCCGGCACGGCGTCCAGAGCCGGGCCGGGCTCGTCTTTCCTTCAACGGGGAGTGATCATTCACCTGCGATGGGCATGATGGGAGGAGGAGTCTCGTC